>NZ_JALJRI010000018.1:0-627 GCF_024519795.1 Micrococcus sp. Mcc89
CGCCCGGTGGTCGGGCGTGTCGTCTCAGACGTGGACGCGGCCACCGTGTGATCCGTCGAGTCAACCTTCCACAGAATCCTCGAATGGAGTCATCACGATGACCGCTCCTCATATTCTCGACCCTGCCGGCCTGCTCGGAGAAGCCCTGTCTGAAGCGTCCCCGGACATGATGCGCCATCTGCTGCAGACCATGATCAACACCTTGCTGTCCGCGGATGCCGACGCGGTGGTCGGTGCCGAATGGGGCAAGCCCAGCTCCTCGCGCACTGCTCAGCGGAACGGGTACCGCCACCGGGACCTGGACACCCGGGTCGGCACCCTGGACGTGGCCATCCCCAAGCTCAGATCGGGCACGTACTTCCCGGACTGGTTACTTGAACGCAGGAAGAGAGCGGAGTCGGCGCTGATCACCGTGGTCGCTGACTGCTACCTCGCCGGGGTCTCGACCCGACGGATGGACAAGCTGGTCAAGACTCTGGGCGTCAACGCCCTGTCCAAGTCCCAAGTCTCCCGGATGGCCACCGAGCTCGACGAGCAGGTCGAGGCATTCCGCCACCGCCCGCTCGGGGTGGCCGGCCCGTTCACGTTCGTGGCCGCCGATGCGCTGAGCATGAAGGTCCGCGAGGG
>NZ_JALJRI010000019.1:0-4129 GCF_024519795.1 Micrococcus sp. Mcc89
TCCGGCCTCGTTGGCCCCGGTGCGTGTCAACAACGTCATGCCCTCCTACATCTAGTTGCCGTGGGCGAATGTCGCAGAGCTGGGGCGGAGGGCGGCGGGTCGACTGGAGTGAGGGACCGGGAAACCTGGGCCCGCAGGGCTCCGCTAGCCCCGTAGGGGCCTGGCAGCCACCCACCTAGTCCAGCCCCTCGCAGTAGGACACCACCCGCACCCCCGGAAACACGAAATGGCCCCGGCTCTCCCGCGATGGGAGGGCCGGGGCCATGGGGCTACGGGCGCATTATGCGTGAGGGGCAAAAAGGAACACGGTGATTACCCCCCTGCCTGGGCCGTAACAGAAGAACATCCGCCACGCGCTTGGCGTGTGATTCTCTAGGTACGCCTGCCAGGTCTCACCAAAGGGGCCGGGTACGGAGTCATTCTTGTGTGTCTTGAATCCCGGGTAATCTGGCCCGAACTCCCTAAGAATCTGGAGCGCCTTAGCAACCTTTTTTGCGCGCTTCAGGTCGGACTTCTTGAGTTCGAGAAGCACGCGGCGTGCCTCGTCTGTCAGATCGACCTTAAACCCCCCCGGCATCGGAGCCGATCAGTCCTCGGAGCTGAGGTCGAAGTCGAGTTCGGCGAGGACATCCTCCAGGGGCGTGACGCGGCCGCAGACGGCATCATCGAAGCCGCGCCACAGGGAGCGCCGCAACTCGGCGTCCTCCCAGAGGTCGCGCTCGATCGGCGGAACGGAATCGCTCGGGACGGCCAACACCGCCCCGGTGGGGAGCTGCACCACGAGGAAATCGCGGTTTCGGAGTTCGTAGGCGTGCAGGGGGAGGTCTCCGGCGCTGGTAGCGCGGACTTCTCGCACCGAATCGCCGATTGGGGTCATGACGGTCATCTCGACACCTCTCTCTAGTGTCTCTCGACTTGCAACGCGCCACGAGCAAGGGGCTCGAGTCTCTCCTTGGCGATGCCAGTCAGTCTGTAGAGTGTATAACACCTTTTCCGTGGGCAAGAGTCCCGGCCTCCCGCCGCCCGCGCTGGCCTGGTGCCGTCACGCCTGGGCGGCACTCAGACGACAACCCCGTTCTTCACGACATGCCCACCCCGCCGCGCGTCCACCCCGATAGCGCGTATCCAGTCCTCCCCCACCATCACGGGGGCCACAGACTCGGCGTACTGCGTCCAGGCGTGAAGGTCATCCGGGGCCAGGTCGTTGACGAACTCCTGGGCGTCCCACCACGCCCCCCAGCGGGCATAGAGCGTGTCCCCGGGCCAGGCGGACGGGTCAAAAACCGGCCACTCACCCGTGCGGTAGTACGTCGCCAGGGCGGGCGTCTCAGACTGTCGGCGTCGTCGCATTCATTTCACCGCCCGGATGCCGACGCGCTGCTGTGGCAGTCGTCCCGCGCTCTGCTCGTCGTCCAGCGGGATTCGCAGGGACGCCACGAGCTTGGCCAGGGTGATCCGCTGCTGGCGGGCCTCCACGAGGGCAGGATGCGCCCGGACACCCTGGGGCGAATCATGGGTGACGCCCTCAGCAATCACGATGCGCTCCAGCTCATCCAGCGCATCCACCGTCCGGCACGCCTGCAACAACACGGAGAGTTCATGCTCTCCGAGCTCGAATTCCTCCGTAACAGCCCTCCACAGGCGCTTCCCGCCCGCTTTCAGCCCACGAGGGGCACGCGGGGCGGCGTAGTCGTCAGCGTGCGTAGTCATGGTCATGTGCTCCTTCTGAAACAAGTCAGGGCCGGACATGGCCGGCAAAAATCAGGGGCCGTCAAAGCGCCAGGGAACGGCGCAATCACACGGCAGGACGCGCCACTGTGCGGCCCGTAGAACGACGCACAGCACGGCGGCATACAGACAGTCAGACAGGCCACGAACGGGCGTCCTAGAGGCCGCTGAGGGCCGTCTGAGATAGGGCGAATCATCTGGCTGCTGCGGGCGGATCGCTGTGCCTGCGGGAGCGCCTGGAGAGGGGGGTGGGAGGGGATGCCCCCACCCCCTTGTGAGTGCCGTCGCCGCGCCCGCCGATGGTGACGGACGCGGCGACGGTGAACGGGCAACAGCAGTGGAAGGAGAGCGGCGACCTTTCGGTTCGCCCGCCGTTGTTTTCCCCGTGGCGCAGGACGGTCTCAGCCCGAAACGCGGGGGCTCGCATCCTTCGTTCGGCACCGGCCCGTGTGGTCGGCCCGCCGTGACGTTGACGCCGTGCTCACATCAGGTCAGGCTCCGGCGTGGGTGGCCATCGCTCGGAGCATGGCCTGGCCCTCTTCCTGGCGGGCGGCGCGGGTGCCGTAGCGGCGCTCTTCCTCGGCGATGGCGGCGAGGGTGTGCTTTCGGGTCCGGGCTGCCTGGAACTCGGCCTCGCGTTCGGCGAGGTCGTCGGGGCTGGTTGCCAGGTCGAACACGACGCCGGGGCACAGGGCAGCATCCCATGCGGCGTTCCCGGTGACGGTGGGCACCTCGCCTCGGTGGCCCAGGGTGTCCACGTGTTCGGCGACGGGGCGGACGGTGGCCCACTGGGTGTGCTGCATCGGGTTCATGATCGTTCGCACGGTCTTGCTCAGGCCGTCCAGCAGGGCGGGGGCGTGGGCGTGGGCGAGCTGCATGAGTCCCAGGTGAGGGGCGATCTGCCGGGCGAGTGTGGCCGCGTTGCCACGGTCCAGGACGGTGTACGCGCCAGGGTCCTTGGTGGCGAGTTCGCCGGGGTTCTGGGCGGCGTCCTCCAGGGCCTGGGCGGCGGCGTTGAATCGTTCCAGCAGGTCGGGCAGGTGGGCCTCGGCGTGGTCGGCGATTGCGTCCAGGCGGCGGCGGGTGTCGGCTTCGTTCCAGGCTGCGTCGAGGTGGACGGCCTGGCGCAGTGCGGCCTCAGCGGCGTACTTCTTCAGTGCGGCGTCCTTGGTGGGGTCGTCTCCGGCGGCGAGCAGGTCCACGGCTCGGGCGTGGGCCTCGGTTGCGGTCATGGACGGGGTGAGGGGTGCCAGCTCGGGCAGGTCGAGGGCGGGCAGCTCCAGGGCTTCGGCGGCGGTGAGGTAGCCGTTGACCGTCGCGTTGGTGTCAAGGGTGGTGGTGTTCATGTCAGTGCCTTTCGGTGGGGGTGTCAGTTGTTGCTGGTTAGTGGTGGGCTCGGGGGCGCGCGTTCGTTCGTCATGTGGTCACTGGCGGGCGGCTTCTGCGGCGTCGATCATGTCGGCGCAGACGCGGGTGAGTTCGTCCACAGTGAGGACGAGCGCGGGCTTCCCGGCGACGATCAGGGCGACGCCGGGGTGACGTGCGCCCTGGGGGTCGGTCATCTCGGCCGGGGCCGCATGGGCAGTGCTGGCCGTGGTCCGGTTGTGCTGCCAGTGGTGTTTGCGGGCCACGAACGGGGGGCGGGTGGTCACGGGGTCAGTCCTCCGGGGTGAGGGTGGGCAGGTGGTCGTCATCGGGCGGTCTCCTCGTTGTGGTGGGGCAGGTCTCGTGGGATCGTGCGGTGGCCCGCCATGTTGACGGCCCCCGTATTGAGGGTGGACCCGGCAGGGTGGCGGGACATGGCGGCCAGGCGGTCGCGGTGCGAGTCACGGCCACCTCGGGCCAGCGCCATGAATCGGCGCAGCTCGGCATCGGTGTAGTTCGTGCGGGTGTTCATCGGGCGGTCAGCTCCTTCTTCATTTCGGCCAGCTCGGCCTCGGCGCGCTCGGCTCGCAGTCGGTGGCGTTCGGCCCGCTCCATGTGGAAGCGGAGTTGCTGGCGCAGGCTGTCGGCCTCGGTGGGGCGTTCGGTTGTGGTCATCGGTTGCGCTCCTTTGCGTTGTCGGCGGCGAGGTCGGCTTGGATGGCGCGAATCTCGTCGGAGATCGACCGGATGGCCGCGATGAGTTCGGGCACGGTCAGGGGGGTTGCGGTGGTGGTGGTGGTGCTCATTTGTCCTCCGTGGGGACGACGACGGCCCCCGACCAGGCAAGGGTCGAGGGCCGTCAAATTGGCTTGTTTCTGCGGTTCAGGTGGTGCGGGTGTAGGGAGGTGAAGGGTTCTAGGAAACTTTCTATAGCTCCCCTCGCGTGGGGAGGTTTACAAACACCCTTCACCACCCTTCACCCGGGGGCGTGTCAGATGGTCTGTGTAAGCCGTACCGAGAGGAACGGTAAGAATCA
>NZ_JALJRI010000020.1:0-93427 GCF_024519795.1 Micrococcus sp. Mcc89
GGATCAACCCCTACCTGTGACCACCCCGCTTACACAGACAAGTTGACACGCCCTCGGCGAGACGACGAACGTCGTCGCCCGACGAGGACAGCACCACATGGACCCGCGCAAGGCCCGCCTGACGACGATGCGCGTGGTGCTCCATGACGAGTTCAACAAGTCCGCCGCCCTGGACCTGGAGCGCTACCTCATCCAGATGCTCAGCGGCGACGGCGCCCGCGAGGTCCTGAACCGCAACGCCGGCATGACGGAGTCGGACTACTACGACCGCACGCGCTACCAGGAGATGTTCGCGGACATCTTCGAGCGGCTGCGGGCGGAGAAGGTGTTCAGCCGCTCCCGCGAGCAGATCCTCAACAGCACCCTGTTCAAGCTCTCGCCCTTCAAGGTGCTCACGCCGGAGCAGGAGGCATCGCTGCGGCACATCGTCCAGCTGCTCGTCGCCGATGACGACGTCGATCGCGGCCCGCTCGTCATTCAGGGCGGCCCCGGCACCGGCAAGACGGTGGTGGGCGTGTTCCTAACGAAACTGCTCGTGGACCTCGCCAACCTCACGGAGGAGGACGTCGAGGTGGATCTCAGCTCCGACCACGACTTCTTCGACCTGTTCACCCACGCCAACCGGAACGCCCTGCTGCGCGGCACCGAAGGCCGTGGTCTGCGCATCGGGATCGTCGTGCCGCAGCAGTCCCTCCGCCAGTCCCTCAAGCGTGTCTTCCGCCGGACGCCGGGGCTGCACCCGTCCATGGTGCTGTCCGTGTGGAACGTCGGAGACGCCGAGGAGCGCTACGACATCCTGATCGTTGACGAGGCCCACCGCCTCGGTCTGCGCTCGGCGCAGTCCAACGGCGCCCTCAACAACAAGTACACGGCCATCAACCAGCGCCTCTTCGGCGACGACGACGTCTCCCACACCCAGCTCGACTGGATCACCCAGCAGGCCAGGGACGTCGTCCTGCTCGTGGACCCGCGCCAGACGGTGCGTCCGGCCGACCTCGACGCCGCGACGATGGACGCCCTCCTCGCGCGGGCGCACGCCGAGCACCGGCATCACGCGCTGGTGTCACAGCTCCGAGTCAAGGCATCCGATTCATACGTCGACTTCTTCGGCAAACTCCTCCGAGGCGAGCACCCTCCGGCCCCGGATCTGGGCGAGTACGACCTGCGCATGTTCACGGACTTCGGCGCGATGCGCGAGGCGATCCGTGCGCGCGACACCGAGTTCACGCTCGCCCGTCTTGCCGCCGGGTTCGCTTGGAAGTGGCAGAGCAAGGGCTTCCGCACGAATCCGTCGAAGCCGGACTGGGACATCGAGCTCGACGGGGTACGGCTGCCGTGGAACGTCGCCGACACCGACTGGGTCGACTCCCCCGGTTCACTGGACGAGATCGGCTCCATCCATACCCTCCAGGGATACGACCTCAACTACGCCGGGGTCGTCATCGGCCCCGACCTGCAGTGGGACGACACGGCCCAGCGGGTGGTCTTCTCCCGTGCCGACTATGCGGACACGGGCGGCAAGAAGAACAACGGCTACCTCAGCCGCACCTACTCGGACGAGGACCTGCGCGAGTACGTCATCAACATCTACAACGTGCTCCTGACCCGCGGCGTCCGCGGGACCTACCTGTACGTCGTGGACGCGGGTCTCCGGGAGCAGTTCGCCCGCTGGTTCCCCGGCATCAGCGGGCCCGACGTGACGTCGGCGCCCTTCGGCATCCCTCCGGGTGGCCGCCCGGGCGAGGTCCTGCGCACCGTCGATGTCGGCCACACGGCCGAGGTCGAGTTCATTCCCTCCACGGACGACCTCGAGCAGGCCCGTCGTCGTGCTGAGGAGCTCCGCCGATCCCGGCAGCGGACCCGGGAGTGACAGCCCCTACCCTCGGGAATCTTCTGCGCACCTGACCCTTCTGGCCCCGCCACGGCCGCCGAGAAGGGTCAGATGCGCAGACGATCCCTGACACACGCCCCACCGCCCCGTGTGCGACAAATACACAACACTCGCCTTGCGTATATCACTGAGGTGTGCCTTACTGGTTCTCGGACCCCCGCCGGAAGGACCCCCATGGCCCACGCCTCCACGCACCCCGCCCATCCGCTGCCGCCCGTGGCGCCCCGTCGTCTGCTGCTGGCCCAGCGGCTGCTCCGCGGCGAGGGCTCCGTCGAGGTCACGGCCTTCCGCGCCGGCGAGACGCTCACGACGGCCGTCCACGGCGTGAGCGCGGACGGCCGCCTCGTGGTCGCCCACGTCCCCAACCTCCTCGGTTCGCTCGGCGCGTTCCACACGCCCGCGCCGCTGGACGTGCGCGTGGACGTCCTGCGCGACGCCCTGGACCTCACGCTCCCCACCCGCCTGGCGTCCGTGCATCTGCTCGGCACCCTGCGCTGGTGCCGGGACTCGGCCGAGGTCGCGGAGCTGGGGCTGCGCGGTCGCGTCGCGGACCTCGTGGCCGACGTCGGCCCGCGGGTGCGCGTGGGCGTCGTCGAGACCCAGCGGATCCTGCTGCACGACGTCGACGGCGTCGCCGTGTTCTGCCGCCACACCCTGCCGCTCACGTCGCGCGGACTCGTCGACCAGGCTGAGCTCGCAGACCTGGCGGACGACGTGCTGGGCACCGCCCCCGAGGTGCTCGCGGACCTGGCCGACGCCGTCGCCCTGGGCCTGCTGCCGGGCGAGAGCACCCCGTTGCAGGTCGGCACCGAACCCCTGCCCGAGTCCCCCGCCCACGCCCTCGACGCGGACGAAGCCGGGGTGACCCTGCTCCGCATCCGCGACGGCGAGACCACCGCGGTGCACGTGGCCCTGCCCGGTGCAGGCCGACTCGACCACAGCCCCCGGCACGCCTGGCGGCGACTGCTGGACGCGATCCCGGCGCGGGTCGCCCACCCCTGAGGGGCGGCGTCAGTCGATCGTGTAGGTGGCGCAGGTGGCCACGTCCGTGACCTCGATGCCCTCGGCGGTGCAGGCGAGGTCGGCGTTGTAGGTGCACTCGAGGCGGTGGCACGCACCGACGGTCGAGGCGCCCTCGGTCACCGGGCGGCGGACGTCCAGCTGGACGAAGGTGCCGCAGCCGGGCGTGCGGTCGGAGCCGGCGACGGTGATGGCCAGGGCGTTGCAGGACGACTCGGCGTTGAAGGCGCAGGCGCTGGCGGCGCAGGTGCGGACGGCGGTGGTCATGGCGTGATCCTCCCGGTTCGGGACCGCCCCGGGCCGGGACGGTGCTGCTGGAATCGAGATTACTCCCGCTCACGAATAGCACAAGAGGGGCGATCCTTAGTTAATAGAAGATTAGCGCAAATGTATTTTGCGCATTGTCGCGTGTCGTATGGACCGACGTCGTGCCCGCCGGCCGCCCGGAATCTTCTGCATCTCTGGCCCTTCTGGCGACCACGCGCCCACTCAGAAGGGTCAGATGCGCAGAAGATTCCCCCGTCCCCGCCTCCTGAGCAGCCCCGGCAGCCCCACCACCCTGGCCGAGTCCGCCCCGTGCTCCTAGCGTGAGGCCATGAGCACCCATCGCCCGTCCTCCACCGCCCTCGGGTTCGCCGCCGGACTGGGCACCGCGGCCGCTGTCACCGCAGCCCGCAAGATCGCCCTCATGGGCGCCGTCGGGAAGGGCCACCCGCTCAAGCACCGCCTCCTGGACGCGGCATCCGGCCTGGTCCAGCCGAAGTACCCCATGGGCGCGATGAGCACCTATCTCAACGGACTGCACTTCTACGCCGACGACCTCGGCCGACAGGTCGAAGCCAGCCACTTCTGCATCCACCTGCGCCACGACCTGCACCAGTGCGTGATCTTCGACCGCAACGCGCCGGACGCACGGCTGATCGGCATCGAGTACATCATCAGCGAGGAGCGGTTCCGCAGCCTCCCCGACGAGGAGCGGCGCCTGTGGCACAGCCACCACTACGAGGTGAGCTCCGGCGCCCTCACCGCCCCCGGGGTGCCCGAGCTGGCCGAGCACAGTTACTTCGAAGACCTCATCCACACCTACGGGAAGACGTTCCACACCTGGCAGTACGACCGGGACGACTTCCCGTACGGCATCCCCCAGCTGATGATGGGCCTCACCGGCGACGACCAGGTGGACGAGGCCCTCCTGCGCGCCCGGGACGAGCGCGTGGGCGTGGACACCGCGGCCAAGCGGCGCAACCGCGCGGACATCCCGGTCCCGGACGTGGTGCCGGGGGCGAACAGCTGGGAGCGCGGGCGGGTCGTGCAGACCACGCTCGAGGAGCGCCCGGTGCGGGGCCGCGACGACTGAGGCCGGCGTCGTCGGCAGGGCGCCGTTTCCCGAACGAAAACGGTGCGACACGCCGCCGTTTCCCGAACGAAAACGCTCGGCGGGCCGGCGCCGTCATCCGGATCGGGCGGGGGCGCCCCGCGAGGGACAGCACGTTCGCCGCACGTGTCACGTCAGCGGGAACGCTGGGCTCAGACCTTCCCCTTGAGCAGTCGGTGCCAGTAGATCCGGGGCTGGCCGAAGCGGTCGAAGACCGCCGTGCTCTTCCGCGGCTTCGTCAGGTCCACGCCGGGGATCGACCGGTCCTCGGAGCCGTCGCGGACGTGCTCGTCCAGGACCAGCTCGTCCCGGCTGACCATCACGGGGATCACGGTGTAGCCGTCGTACTTCTGGAGCGGCTTCCCCGCGTCCGCGGCCTGGATGTTCTGGGTCAGGATCTTGACCTGCCGGCGCAGGGCTCCGCCGGAGGGCCGTGTGCCCAGGGCGGCGGCGTCGCCCAGCGCCCACACGTGCGGGTGCACGGGATGCCGCAGGGTCGCGGGATCCACGGCCGCCAGGCCGGCCTCGCCGTCGTCCGCCAGGCCTGCCTCGGCGATGAACTCCGGGGCCCGCACCACGGGCGTGATGTACGCGGCCGCGACGTCGGTGATCCGCTCACCGGTGTTGAGCACCACCTCGCGGGCCTCGTGGTCCACGGCGTTCACCTCTGCGCCGGCGTGCACATGGATGCCGTACCTCGCCACGGCCTCGGCCAGAGCGGGGTCGATGGTCTGCCGGTCCAGGATCCGGCCGTACGGGGTCACCAGGTGGACGTCCACGTCCGGCAGGATCCCCGTGCGCTCCCACGCCGCGCAGGCCAGGAACAGCGCCTTGAGCACGGTGCCGCCGCACGAGGAGGGCTCAGCCGGCACATTCGCCACCACACGGTCCCCCGCGGCCACACGCGACAGCAGCGCCCGGGCGGCGTCCACGTGCTCGGGCACGTGCGCACTCGCCGCCCATCCGGCGGCGTAGGCCTCACGCAGCCCGTCGATCGCACCCCACCACGGGGTCAGCCCCGGGCAGAGCACGAAGTGGCGGAAGCCCACGGTCAGCCCGGTGCTCGTCACCGCGGTCCGTTCCTCGGCGTCCACGGCCACGACGTGGTCCGGGATCCATTCGACCCCGTCCGGGATGACGGCCCGCATCGGCCGTTCGAACCGGGCCATGTCCGCCTGCCCGCCCGCCGCGTAGTTCAGCATCGGCCGGTAGCGGTGCAGCTGGTGGCCGTCGGCGATGGCGACCCGGCCCTGCCGCTTCCGCCGCAGTGCGGCGGCCAAGGACACGCCGGCGTTGCCGCCACCGACGATCAGGATGTCGTACTGCTCTGTCACGTGGTCCTCCGTGGGGTGACGGGGTCAAAGGAACGGTACGTCCGCCCCCGCAGACGTGCTCCGCGGCAGACGGGACGTGCCGCCCATCCTCCACTGGGGGCCGGAGCCGGCGCTAGCCCGTAAGGCCCAGCAGCCGCAGCTGGTCGGCGTACTTGCGCAGCCCCACCTCCACGGCCTGCGGGTTCTGCGCGTACCAGTCCAGGTGGGTCTGTCGCAGCTGCTCGGCCGGAACGGTCTGTCCGGCCACGGTCCAGTCCTCGGTCGGCTCGGCGTCGAGGTCGAGGGCCTCCACCACGGCCGCCTCGAGGGGCGCGCGCACCCCGCCGAGGAGCACGCGGGAGGCGGGCACGGGCTGGACGGCGACATCGCCCGGCAGGCGCTCGGCCACGCGCTCGGCCACGCGGGTCAGCAGTGTGTTGGTCGGGTGGTTCACGGTGTAGAAGCCGACGCCCCGCTCCGCCGCCACCAGATCCGCCATGGACAGCGTCCCCTTCGCCTCCTCCCTCGCCCGCAGCGCCTGCACGGACGCGGCCGCGGCCTCGCGGATCGCCGCCGGCGCCACCTCCCGACGACGGCCCGTCGCCGCCTCGGCCAGCACGCGCAGGTCGTGGTACGGCACGACGGGCGGGTCCTCCCCCGGCCGCTCGGCCGCCCCGGGCGCGAACTTCCAGTTGCGGAGGGTGACCTGCCAGGGGAAGCGCGAGACGTCGTACACCACGGGGATCCGCACCACGGCGGCGTCCTCGGGCAGCCGGGCCACGAGCTGGTCCGTGCCGATGGGCATGCCCCGGTAGTCGTGCGGGATCGGCTGGGTGACGAGCGCCTTCACGCGCGGCAGCAGCCGCTCCAGGTGCGCGACCTCGTCCGGCTGGGCCTCGAAGGCGGGCGGCACGCGCACGCTCACCAGGTCCGCCCCGTGCAGCGGTGTGCCGGGCTCCCCGCCGAGCAGCCGCCGATACGACTCGCCCTGGCAGTTGCCCCACACCAGCAGCAGGTCGTCCTCGGGCAGGTCCTCGAGCCCGTAGAAGTGCCCGTAGTGCCGGCGTCGTCCCTCGTCCTCGTGCACGCCTGCGTCCTCTCTCCTCAGCCGTCCTCGCGCCGGATCCAGTCGACGCCCGTCTTCCCGAACCACCAGGCCAGGAACGCGGAGAGCGCCGCGAAGTCCAGCTCGTCCAGCTCGCTCATCGGTCCTCCCGTGTTCCGTCCTGTCCGCGATTGTGCCAGCCCCGCCCCGCGGGCACCGGCCCGCTCAGCCCCAGCCGCCCCACCACGCCTCGAGGTCCGGCACGGCGGCCACGGGCGCCCAGCCCAGCCGGGAGGCGGGCACCCGCCACACCCGCGCCGTCCCGCCCCGCCGGTGCCGCCACCGCGCCCGCGCACACGTCAGCACGGCGAGCACGGCCCGCTCGCCCGGCTCGGCCGGCTCACCCAGCACCTCCACGCGCTCGACGCCGGCCCGTTCCAGGCGCAGCAGCCACGCGGCGACGGCGTCCGCGTCAGGCCGGGCTCCGGCCGCGGCGGGCCGCAGCGGCACGTGCACGTCCACGGACCAGTCGGGCACCGACCGCACGGCGTCGAGGTCGCCGCGCGCCGGCGTCGGCGGCAGGTCCTCGCCCGCCGCCGCGCCGCCGTCGGGCTCGCCCAGCAGCCGCACGCGGGGGTCGCCGAGCGCCCGCGCCGCCGCCTCGTCGAGGCCGCCCACGACGCCGACCCGCGCCCCCGGTGCCGCGCGCAGCACGGCGTCCACCGCCACCACGGCCGCCGCCGCGCCGTCTGTGCCCTCCGGCACACGCACGCGCGCCTCGACCCGCAGCGGGCCGGCCAGGGAGAGGCCGTGACCGCGGGCCGTCGTCGCGGGGATGCGGGAGGCCAGCACGAGCGCCTCGCGGGCCTTCACCCGGGCGGCCTCGGCGGCGTCGCCGCGCCCGCCGAAGTCGGCGCCGGCCTGCCACGCCACGGCGTCCGGCGCGTGGCGCAGGGCCGCCCCCACGCGCCACAGCCGGTGCGCCAGCTCCCAGTCCTCCCCGCCGTAGCCCACGAAGGCGGGGTCGAAGCCGCCCGCGTCCTCGTAGACCTCGCGCGCCACCGTGAGCACGGCCGAGATGACGTACCGGTAGCCGGTGGAGTCGGCGCGGCGCAGGTCGTCCGTGGCGCGGTACCCCTCGCGCAGCCAGGCCGGCTCGGCCAGGCGGGCGTCCGCGGGCACCTCGTGCCCGGGCCGCCATCCGTGCGCCCAGGCCCGTTCCAGCCAGGCCTCGGCCAGGTGCCGCCGCCGGCCCACCACCGCGGCGTCCCGGGGCGCCTCGGCCACCGCCGCCAGGGCCGCGGCGAGGTACCCGGGCTCGGGGAGCATGTCCCCGTCGAGGAAGGCGAGCACGTCGCCGTCGGCCGCCTCCGCCCCGAGCGCCCGGGCCGCCGAGGCGCGGAACCCGCGGTCCGGCTGGCGCACGGTCACCACGTCGAACGGCAGGCCCGGGTCCACCCGGGGCGGGACGGGCGAGCCGTCGTCGGCCACCACGAGCTGCAGCCCGCCGGTCAGGCCGCGCTGGGCCGCGAGCGCGGCCGTGAGCCGGTCGAGGTCCGCCTGGGCCCGGTAGTAGGGCACCACCACGGAGACGGCGGCGCTCACGTCCACCTGTGCACGCGGCGGAGCACGTCGAAGAGCATCCGCGCGCAGTCCTCGGCCCCGGGCGAGAGGTCCACGCCGGGGCCCAGCCACGTGCGCTCGGGGGCCTCGACCGCCTCGGCGATCGCCTCGGCCATCGCGAAGGCCGGCGACCCGTTCGGGTGCACGAGCCGCAGGGTGCCCGGTCGCAGGCGCGCCATCTCCTCCGTGTAGCGGCCGGCGGAGGCGATGGCCCGCCGCCCCACCGAGGTCCACGCCGCCAGGGACCCGGACGCGGACACGTTGCGGTGCGCCGCGAACGGGATGCCCGCCGAGAGCAGGGCCGCGTCCGCGAACTCGTCCGGCACGAACCCGGTGACGCGGAACTCCAGGCCGCGCGCCTCGGCGTCGCGGGTCAGCTCCGCCACGAGGTCGTCATGCCCGGCGCTGACGGGTCCGAGCGCCGTCAGCCGGCGCGGCGCCCCGGAGTCCGGGCCCCACTGGCGGTGCAGCTCGGTGAGGGCCTCCAGGGCGAGGGCGTGCCCCTTGCCCGGGTAGACGAAGCCGAAGAGCACGAGGTCCCGGTCGAGGCCGGCCATGCTCTCCGGCACCACCGGCTCGGCGCGGGCGGCCGCGGCCCGGCGGTCCTCCACGGGCAGCGGGACCACGTCCGCGGCCACGTCCACCAGGTCCGCCAGCAGCGCCCGCTCGTGCTGCGAGGAGACCACGACGCCGTCCACCGCCTGGGCGAGCCGCGCGTATGCCTCGCCGCGGCGGCGGTAGCGGCCGTCGCCCTCGGCGGGCTGCGGGATGTCGTGCAGGGTGAGCGTGGTGCCCTCGGGCAGGACGTCGACGAGCAGGTCCGCGGCGGCGGTCGCGGTGGGGCCGAACAGCGCGTCCGTGACGTCCAGGTGCACGGCGGCGCCCAGCGCGCGCGCCTCCTCCAGCAGGGGCACGAGGCCCCGGAACGCCGCGACGTCCTCCGCCGTGAGCAGCTCCACCTCGGCGCCCACCCGACGGAGGGCGGCGGCGGTCTGCCGGCCATGGCGCACCACGCCGTGCTCCGGCGCGCCCACGGTCACGTACAGCACACGTCCCTGCGGCTGCGAGTCCACGTCCACGATCCCCTTCACCTGCGGCGGCGCTCCTCGACGCGGCGGCGCGCCGGAACGGGCAGGATGCCGCTGCTCCGATTCTCCGATCCTGCCCTGACAGACTAGATTCCGCGACCCCCGACCCGGGACGGGGACACGCCGCCCGCGCGGCATCGCATCCCCAGGTCAGGAGGCCCTCCCCCGTGAGCATCACCGTCCAGCACGTGCCCGCGCAGCACCCGTACACCCGCGCGATCCGCCCCCTCGACCCGGGCGCCGCGCCGGACGTGGAGTTCCTGCCGGACCCGCCGGTGCCGGGCGCGCCCGCGCACCAGTGGTGGCCGCCCCGGGCCCTGCGCGCGGAGTGGCTGGCCGAGCACCGCCCGGACGTGCTGCACGTGCACTTCGGCTTCGAGCACTTCAGCCCCGCCCAGCTGGCCGCCGCCCTGGACGCGCAGCACGCGCACGGGGGCGCCGTCGTCGTGACCGTGCACGACCTCGAGAACCCGCACCTGACGGACCAGGGCCCCCACCGGGACCGCCTGGCCGTGCTGCTGGGCCGCGCGGACGCCGTGCTCACGCTCACCCCCGGCGCCGCGGCGACCCTCGCCCGCGACTACGGCGTGCGCGCCCTCGTGGTCCCCCACCCGCACATCGTCCCGCTCGAGGACCTCGCGGCGCGGGGTGACGACGACGCCCCCGGCGGGGCGCCCGGCGCGCTGCCCCCCGACGCGTCCGACGACGGCGACGGCGCGGCCGCCCCCGCCCGCCTGCTGGTGCACGCCAAGGACCTGCGCGCCCAGGTGGCCCCGGTGGCGCTGCTGCCGGTGCTCGCCGCCGCCGTCGCGACGCTGGCCGACCGCGGCGTCGACGCGCGGGTGACCGTGGAGGTCCAGGACACCGTGCAGGACGAGGACGCCCTGGCCGCGCTGCGCGCGGGCTGCGCCCACCACGGCTTCGAGCTGTGGCAGCACGACCGGCTCGACGACCCCGCCCTGCACGCGCTGCTGCGCGACGTGGACGTGTCCGTGCTGCCGTACCGCATCGGCACCCACTCGGGCTGGGTGGAGATGTGCCGGGACCTGGGGGTGCCGGTGGCCGTCGCGGACATCGGGCACATCGCGGACCAGTCCGGCGCCTGGTTGACCCCCGACTCGCTCGCCGCGTTCGACCCGGAGGATCCCGACTCCCTCGCCGACGCGCTCGAGACGCTGGTGCGCGCCCGGGAGCGCACGGCCCCCGCCGATCCCGCCGCCCGGGCCCGGCAGCGTCGTCGCGTGGCCGCCGCCCACGTGGCGGTCTACCGCGAGGCCCTCGCCCGGGCGCGCGGAGCGTTGCCGGGCGTGTCCGTGCTGGTCATCACGGGGCACCGGGACGAGCACCTGGCCCGCGTGATCGCCGGGCTGGAACGCTCCCACCGCCGCCCGGACCAGGTGGTCGTGGTGTTCATGGGCCAGCCGGACGGGCGCGTCCCGGCCACGGACCTGCCCGTCACCGTGGGGCACGTGGCCGCCGAGGCGGGCCTGCCCCTGGCGCAGGCCCGCAACCGTGCCGCCGAGCTCGCCACCGGCGAGATCCTCGTCTTCCTCGACGTGGACTGCATCCCGGCGGCCGAGACCGTCGGCGTGCTGGCCACCGAGGTCGCGGCCCACCCCGGGTCCGTGGTGATGGGCCGGCCCCGCTACCTGCGGCCGGGCTGGACCCGCGACGTCGGGGAGGCCGACCTGACCTCGCAGCGCGCCGACGCCCTGCTGCGCCGCCTCTCCGTGCCCCACCGGGCGCGCGCGCACCTGACCGCCGGGCCCTCGGACGAGTGGCACCTCGTGTGGACGCTGATCCTGGCGCTGCGGCGCGCGGACCTGGCCCGCATCGGCGGTTTCGACGCGGGCTTCACCGGCTACGGCGCCGAGGACACGGACCTGGCCTTCCGCGCCCGCGACGCCGGCCTGACGCTGCGGTTCAGCCCCGCCGAGGCGTTCCACCAGCACCACGGCGTGATGACCCCGCCGCTGCACCACCTCGAGGACATCCTGGTCAACGCCCGCCGCTTCCGGCAGGTGCACGGCCGATGGGCCATGGAGGGGTGGCTGCGCGCGTTCGCGGACGCGGGGCTGATCGCGTGGGACCCCGAGGGCGAGCGGCTCGAGCTGCTGCGTCACCCCACGGAGGCGGAGCTGACGGCCGCCCGCCGCGACGACGCCGCGTACTGAGTGCCCCGACGCCCGGGGGCGAGCGCGGGCCGGACTCAGCCCAGGGCGCCCTCGATCGCCGCCTCCCAGCGCCGCCGGTACTCGTCCGGCGCCACGAGCAGCAGGTCCGCCAGCCGGTCGGCGGCGGCCGGGTCGGCGAGCGCGCCGCGCACCGCGCCGGCCCAGTCGGCGTCCGGGTCCTCCCACGCGCACCACGGCACGCCCGCGGCCCGGTGGATCTCGCGGACGAACACGCGCTGCTCGTCGAACGGCCGCGGCTCGGGGGCGAGCACCACGGGGCGGCCGGAGCGGGCGGCGTCCACCACGGCGTTGTGCCCGGCCGAGACCACCACGACGTCGGCGTCCGCGGCCCGGCGGGCCGGCGCCTGGACCCAGCCGTGCAGCGTCACGGTGGCGGGCATCGCCTCCGCCGCGAGCCCGCCCGGCGCCTCCGGCTCGCCCACCCCGGCGATCGGGCCGTACACCTCCCACGTCGCCTCCGGCACGGCGGACGCCGCCCGGGCCAGGTCCGCGGCCCGCACCCCGCCGCCGCCCGTGCCGGCGATCACGGCGACGCGCGGGGCGCCGCCGGCGGGCGACGTCGTCGTGGCACGGGTGCCGAGCCGGCCGGTGACGTCCGCGACCCCGAGGTAGGTGACCCGGTCCGCGTGGGCGGCGCGCCAGGCGGGGACCTCGAGCTCGGCGGCGTAGTGGGCGAAGAGGCCGTCGGCCTCGGCGTAGACGAGGGCGTGCGCGGGGTCGGTGCGCTCGCCGTGCATGCGGCGGTGCAGCACGGGCCAGCCCGCCAGGCGCAGGAACAGGGCCGCCTCCACGGACACGTCCACCACGCACACGTCCGGGTCCACCCGCCGCGCCGCCGCGTGGAGGGCGTCGAAGCGCGCCCGGATCTCGGGCCCCACCGGGGACCAGTGCAGGGGCGAGCGCGCGGGCTGCTCGTGGCCGGGCACGAGGTCCGAGGGCAGCGGGATGACGGGGACGTCCGCGGGCAGCAGTTCGGCCGCCCGGGGGTGGGCGGTCACGACCGTCACGTCGAACGCCCCGGTCGACGCCAGGCCGGCGGCGTGCCGCAGGTGTCCCGCCCCGTGCTGGTGGGCGTAGTAGAGGACCCGCCTGCGGGCCGGGGCCATCAGAGGGACTCCAGGTCCGCCGCCTCGGCGGACGAGCGCGGGGCCTCCTGGGGATCCAACCCGTACGCGTCCTCGGCGGCGGCGAGATCGCGGGCGTCCTCGGCGGCCTGCTCGAGCAGGTCCACGTAGCCCTCCACCATGGTCTCCGCGCTGAACCGGCAGGCCCACGCACGCACGCGTCCCCGGTCCTTGCGGCGGGCATGGCGGATCGAGACCGCGAGCTCCTGCGCCGTGTGGTGCACGGCCAGCGCGCCGGCCTGCGGGGCGACGATCTCCCCCATCGCGCCGCTGAGCAGCGCGGCCACCGGCACGCCGAGCGCCATGGCCTCGACCACGGCGAGCCCGAACGGCTCGGCCCACAGGGGCGTGGCCAGGAAGACCTCGCCCGTGGCGAGCATGTGCGGCAGCGTCTGGTGGTCGAGGTGGCCGTGGTAGACGGTGTCCGGGCCGAGCCGCGGCACGACCTCCCGGGCGTGGTACTCCTCGTCCGAGATCGGCCCGGCGAAGTGCAGCTCCATGCCCGCGATCCGGGCGGCGTCGATCGCCACGTGCAGACCCTTCTCCGCCGTGATCCGGCCCGACCACACGGCGCGGCCACGCACGGGGACGGCGTCGGAGACCCAGTGGTGCAGCTCGATCCCGTTGGGCACCACGTCCACCCGCGGCAACCGGTGCTGCCAGGCCAGCGCGTTCGACGCGGACACCGAGGCCCACCGGTGGTGGTCGGGGGCCGTCCAGTCCGGGGCGTCGACGACGGCCAGCACCTCCGCCAGCGTGGCCGGCGTGTGCAGGACGGTGACCATGGGGCGGGCGCGCAGCAGCTCGAGCGGCGCCGGGGAGAGGGAGTTGTTCAGGACGGCGTCGGAGTCGTCGTCGAGGATCAGCGCGCAGGCCCGGCGGGCGGCCTCCTCGCGCACGCGGGCGCCCGCGCGGCCCGGGCCGGCGCCCTCGGCGGGCAGCACGGCGACGACGTCGCCCGGCAGCCGGGTGCCCTCCCGCGCGTAGACGGTGACGTCGTGGCCCCGGCGCACGAGGTGCTCCACGGTCATGGCCGTGTGCATCTCCAGCCCGCCCTCGTAGGGCGAACGGATGGGGTGGAGCATGTGGGTGAGCACGCTGATGCGCATCGGCGACCCCTTCCCGGCCCGGGCCGGGCCGAACGGCCCCGTGCGGGGCGGCAGAAGCGCGACTGACCTGCGGTGAGACGACCACATCACGTCCGCGCTGACGTACCCCGGCACTGTAGACACCCGGGGGGTCCCCCCGGAAGCACCGGCCCCCCTCCCGGGATGAGGGCAGGGCGGGCGCACACGCCCCCGTCACGAGAAAGTCCCGGCCCGCGACCTCGAGGATCGCGGACCGGGACGGTCCGTGGAGCTAAGGGGAATTGAACCCCTGACCTTTTCATTGCGAACGAAACGCTCTACCAACTGAGCTATAGCCCCAGGTCATGCCCTCCCGCGGGAGCGCACCGGACCATCATACGCCCGCCGCCCCCGATCCTCCAATCCGGCGACGCCGCGCGGCGACCACGCCGAGCACCACACCCGCCAGATCCGCGACGACATCCACCGGGTCCCCCGTCCGCAGCGGCACCCACGCGTGCTGCACGAGCTCGCTCACCGGCGCGTGCACCGCGAACGGCAGCGCCCACCACGCACTCCGCCCGCGCCACACGGCGAGGCACGAGGGCAGCGCGAACACCGCCGCGTGGATCGCCTTGTCCAGCCCCGGCACGGCGAATCCGGCCTGCGGCACCTGCTCGCCCGGCAGGTACAGCACCACCAGCTGCACCACGACGGCGACGGCCAGCGCCGCCGTCAGGGCGCGGCGCCGTCGTCGGGAAGCGGAGGTGGTCGGGGAGCCGGGGGGAACGGTCATCCGCCCATTCTGTCGTGCTTCTGCACCGCGCACTCATGTTCCTCACGGCAGTCAAAAGGGTCTCTGATTTTGCCATTCTTGCTCCGATCATGTGATGATCACCCCATCCGGGTGGGCTCGTTCCGCCAGGATGCCGGTGTTGACAGCGCCGCCCAGGGCCGAGGGACCGCGATGGCTTGAGCAGAGAGCTCGCCGTTCGTGGACTCGGGACCCGGCGGGATGCCCTCCACCTCCCCGGCCCCCTGGCCGCGACGTGATCGGTACGCCACCTTCCGCCCTGCGGAGCCGTGCCCTGACCGGACCGCGCCGGGGGATCGGGACGTCCACAGTCACTCGTGCGAAAGGAAGTCCGATGCCGCCCTCCCAGGACGCAGCATCCCTGACCCAGCTCGGCGTGATCGGGGTGATCCTGCTCGTCGCGCTGTTCTACGGCGGGACCATGATCATGTCCGTGGCCATCTCCAAGAAGAAGGAGAACGCCGACGCCTACATGACGGCCGGCAATCAGATCGGCTTCGGCGTGTCCGCCGCCTCCATGACGGCCACCTGGATCTGGGCCGCCTCCATGTACGCCTCCGTGACCGCCGGCTACACGTACGGCGTCTCCGGCCCCCTCCACTACGGCCTCTGGGGCGCCCTGATGATCCTGTTCATCTACCCGTTCGGCCGCCGCATCCGCGCGGTCGCGCCGCGCGCCCACACCCTCGCCGAGGTCATGTACGCCCGGCACGGCCGCTCGTCGCAGCTCATGCTGGCCGGCTCCAACGTGCTCGGCTCCGTCATCTCCCTGACCTCCAACTTCATCGCCGGCGGCGCCCTGATCTCCCTGCTGTCCCCGCTGTCCTTCGGCGCGGGCATCCTGATCGTGGCCGCGGGCGTGCTGCTGTACACCCTGTGGTCCGGCTTCCGCGCCTCCGTGCTCACCGACTTCGCCCAGGTGATGGCCATGCTCGGCGCGACCGTCATCATCATCCCCGCCGTGTTCTTCGCCGCGGGCGGCCCGGGCATGTTCCAGGCCGGCGTCGAGGCCGGCCACGTCACGGCCCAGCAGCAGAGCTTCTTCTCCTCCGAGGCGTTCATGAACCAGGGGGCGCCGTACATCGCCGCCGTGCTGGCCTACGCGATCGGCAACCAGACCATCGCCCAGCGCCTCTTCGCCGTGCGTGAGGACCTCATCAAGCCCACCTTCGTCACGGCCACCCTCGGCTACGGCGGCACCGTGATCGGCGTCGGCATGCTCGGCGTCATGGCGCTCTACCTGGGCGCCGAGCCGCTCGACGGCGACGTCAACAACCTCCTGCCGCAGATGGTCGCCGACCACCTGCCGCTGGCGCTCGTGGCCCTGGCGTTCCTGATGATCATCGGCTCGCTGTCCTCCACCGCCGACTCGGACCTGTCCGCCCTCTCGTCGATCGTGATGACGGACGTCTACGGCCAGTCGGTCGGCCGCCAGAACGCCGACCCGAAGACCATGCTGCTGATCGGCCGCATCACCATGATCGTGGCGACGGCGGCGGCCCTGTACTTCGCCACCGCCAAGTTCGACATCCTCGACCTGCTGGTCTTCGTGGGCGCCCTGTGGGGCTGCCTCGTGTTCCCCGTGATCGCGTCCTTCTACTGGGGCAGGATCACCAACGTCGCGTTCACGGTGTCCGTGCTCGCCGCGCTGGCCGTGTTCCTGCCCGTGCGCTTCGAGTGGATCCCGATCGAGGGCGCCTGGGCATTCGTGGTGGAGACCCTCGCGATCCTCGGCGTGGGCGTCGTGCTGGGCATCATGTGCTTCGGCTTCTTCGGCCTGCGTCCGGCGGTCGTGGTCGGCGCGATCGCCTCGGTCGTGATGCTGTTCCTCGGCTACGGCTTCCTGCGGGACTACGCCACCCTCACGGGCTCGCTCGTGGCCTACGCCGTGTCCTTCCTCGTGTGCTGGGGGCTGTCCGTCCGGTCCGGCCAGGACTTCGACTTCGACCGGATCGCGCGCGTGACCGGCGACTTCGACCCCGCGACCGAGGACCTGCCGCAGGTCGAGCGCGTCTCGGCCTCCGTGTCCTGATCCCCCCTCCACCGACCCGTAAGGAGCATCCGCGTGACCGTCGGTCTCACCCTGTACGTCCTGATGTGGCCCGTCCTCGTGCTGGCCGTCCTCGTCTCGATCGCCCGCGGCTTCTTCGCCGACTGGGCCGCGGCCCGCCGCGAGGGCCGCTCGATCATCTGAGGCATCCGCCGGGGGCGGCCCGTGACCCTGGTGGTCCTCGCCCTCGACGCGGTCGTCCGCCTGACCCCCGCCGAGACCTCGGCCGCCATCCCGGGCATCGCCGGGCTCGGCCACATGCTCGTGACCGCCGGCCTCGCGCTGCTGTTCGTGGCCCTGTACAGCGGCATCCACGAGCGTCAGGCCCGCCTCGAGACGGTCCGCGGCGGCGACGCCGTCGTCGAGGGGGCCTGACCCGCTCGCTCCCCTGCCCGACCGCGCCCGCGTCAGCGAGCGCGGTCGAGCAGGATCACGTCCAGGCGGCGCGGCCCGTGCACGCCTTCGACGCGCTCGAGCTCGATGTCGCTCGTGGCCGAGGGACCGGAGATCATGGTGATCGGCGCCGTCGCCTCCACGCGGGCCAGCGCCTCCGGGAAGAGCTCCACCACGGAGTCCAGCGGCACGATGCACACGTGGTGGTCCGGGACCAGGGTGATCGCCCGGCGGCCCTCGTCCGGGCGGCCGCTGAGGAAGATCGTCCCGGTCTCCGCGCAGGAGACCGTCGAGGACGTCACCACCGCGTCCACCTCGTTCAGCGCGTCCACGCTGAGGGGCTCGCGCTCGCCGTCGTGGGCGCCGCGGACCGCGGCCCGCTCCCCCGTGTGACCCACCGCGGGCTCCGTGATGCGCTCCCGGCCGGCCCCGCGCGAGTCCGCGGGGAGCCAGTCAGGCTCCAGACCGGCCGGCACCACGTACCGGGCGTCCGGGCCGAGCAGCTCGGCGATGGCCGCGGCCACCGTCTCCTCGGTCTCGTCCCGCACGGAGGCCCGGTAGTCGATCAGCCGGTCACGCAGCATCTCCACCACCTCGGCCCGGTCCCGGGAGGAGGTCCGCCGGTAGGTGCGCTGCACCGGGTCCGCGACCGGCCCGTCCGCCGTCGCCTCGCGGATGCGCCGCAGGATCTCGGCCTTCGCCTCGCTCATCGTCCGCCCTCCTCGACGTGCTCGTCCTCCGGCCGGTCCAGCCCGGCGACGCCGTCCAGGGCGGTCCGGTGCTCGGTCTCATCCTTGTGGCGGGCCCACCAGTTGCGGAAGGACTCCCGCGGGGGCGCCGGCACGTCACGCTCGTCGGTCCACCCGCCGGCGATGCCCGGCAGCCAGCCGAGCACCCGGTCCGGCCCGGCCGCGACCCGGCCCAGCCCCAGGCCCCGCTCGGCCAGCGACATGCGCCGACCCGAGGACATCACCACGGAGGCGCCCTTCATCGCCACGTCCATCTGCGAGGGCGTGACGGACTCCACCGCCGCCTTGGCGCGGGCCAGGGGGCCGGCGGCGGCGTCCTCGTCCGTGCGCAGGGCCTTCCGGGCGGCGTGGGTGGCCTGCACGTCCTCGTCCCGGAGGTGGATGAGGATCGAGGGGATGTCGATGGCCACGGGGCACACGTCGTAGCACGCCCCGCACAGCGTGGAGGCGTAGGGCAGGGTGCCGTTCTCCCCCGCGTCCACACCGGTGAGCTGCGGGGAGAGGATCGCGCCGATCGGGCCCGGGTAGACCGAGCCGTAGGCGTGGCCGCCGGTCTGCTCGTACACGGGGCACACGTTCATGCACGCCGAGCAGCGGATGCAGTGCAGCGCGGAACGGCCCTTCGGGTCGGACAGCACCGCGGAGCGGCCGTTGTCCAGCAGGACCAGGTGGAACTCCTGGGGACCGTCGCCCTCGGTGACGCCCGTCCACATGGAGGTGTACGGGTTCATCCGCTCGCCCGTGGACGAGCGCGGCAGCAGCTGCAGGAACACCTCGAGGTCCTCGAAGGTGGGCACGAGCTTCTCGATGCCCATCACGGTGATCAGCGTCTCCGGCAGGGTCAGGCACATGCGGCCGTTGCCCTCCGACTCGACGACGGAGAGCGTGCCCGTCTCGGCGACGCCGAAGTTCGCCCCGGAGATCGCCACCTTCGTGCTCAGGAACTTCTCGCGCAGGTGCCGGCGTGCGGCCTCGGCCAGGTCGGCCGGCTCGGAGGTGAGGCTCTCGTCCGTCTCCGGCATCTCCCGGCGGAAGATGTCCCGGATCTCCTCGCGGTTGCGGTGGATCGCCGGGACGAGGATGTGGCTGGGCCGGTCGTGGCCGAGCTGGACGATGAGCTCGGCCAGGTCCGTCTCGACGGCGGCCACGCCGGCATGCTCGAGCGCGGCGTCCAGGCCGATCTCCTGGGTGGCCATGGACTTGACCTTGATCACCTCGTCCACGCCCTTGGCGGTGACGAGCTCCGTGATGATGCGGTTGGCCTCGGCCGCGTCCCGGGCCCAGTGCACGACGCCGCCGCGCGCGGTGACCTCGGACTCGAGCCGCTCGAGGAGCGCGGGCAGGTCCGCCATGACGGACTGCTTCAGCGCGGAGCCGGCGGCGCGCAGCTCCTGCCAGTCCGGCAGCTCCTCGACGACGCCGGCACGCTTGGCACGGATGGTGTGGGTGGCCCGGCGGATGTTGGCGCGCATCTGGCCGTTCCCCAGCTGCTCGCGGGAAGACTCGGGGAACGGGGTCTTCAGCAGGATCTCGCCCTCACCGTGGACGGGGCGGACGGTGGGCATTCCCAGGCGCACGCGGGTGGGTGCGGTGCTCATCGGCGGGCCTCCTCAACACGGGCGGACGGTCCGCGGCGGACGCCGGCGGACGCGGGGATGGACAGTTCGACGGGGCCGTCGACCTCGAGCGGGTTCTCCCGGGTGGCCGCGAGGATCTCGGCGAGGTGCACGGTACGCAGCGGGCGGCCGTCCTGGCCGCGCGCCTCACGACGGTGCATGGCCCCGTCCAGGTGGAGCAGACAGGAGACGTCGCCGCCCGTGCAGAGGGAGGCGCCGGACGCGGTGACCTTCTCGATCTTCTCCTCCGCGATGGCGGCGGAGACGTCCGGGTTCTTCAGGGAGAAGGTGCCGCCGAAGCCGCAGCACTCCTCGGCGTCCGGCAGCGGGCGCAGGTCGATGTCCGCGACGGTGCGCAGCAGGTCCTCCTGGCGCGAGCCCAGGCGCAGCAGGCGCATGCCGTGGCAGGAGGGGTGGTAGGTCACGGTGTGCGGGAACCAGGAGCCGAGCTGGGCCGCGGCGTCCGTCACCCCGAGGACGTCCGTGAGCAGCTGGGACAGCTCGAGGGTGCGGGAGGCGACGACCTCGGCGTCGCGGGCCAGCCCCTCGTCCCCGCCGGAGCGGGCGACGTCCGGCTGCTGGTGGCCGAGCGAGGCCACGCAGGAGGCGGAGGGGGCGACGGCGAGGTCGTAGTCGGCCTTCATGAAGGTGCGGACGTGGTTGCGCACGACGGGGAGGGCGTCCTCCATGTATCCGCTGTTGACGTGCATCTGCGAGCAGCAGACCTGGCCGGGCGGGAAGACCACCTCATGGCCGAGCCGCTCGAGGATGCGGACGGTGGCGAGGGCCACCTTGGGGTACATCGCGTCCACGATGCATGTGGCGAACAGGGCGATTCTCATGCCGGTCTCCGTTCCGGACGGGGCGCCTGGGGCGCCGTGCGGTGCGGCAGCACACGGGTGCCGTAGTGGTCAGACCATATCATGCCAGCCGCTTGCGAGGTGACCGCCCTCACAGTACGCTCCTTGGTCTGACCACAGTGGTCCGACCATCACCGGCCCGACCGGATCCCGCCCCGTCCCCTCGCCCACCGGGAGACCCCCGTGCACACCTTCACCCCCACCCCCGATGCCGCCGGCAGCGTCGCGCTCTCCGCCGCGCTCGGCGTCCTGCCCCTGCTGACGTTCTTCGCCACCCTCCTCGGTCTGCGCCTCAAGGCCTGGCAGTCGGGCCTCGCCGCCCTCGTGGTGGCCCTGCTCGTGGCCGTGCTGGGCTTCCACATGCCGGCCCACCTGGCGGCGCTGGCCGCCGCCCAGGGAGCGACCTTCGGCCTGTTCCCGATCGTCTGGATCGTCGTGATGGCGCTGTGGTTCTACCAGGTCACCGTGCTCTCCGGGCGATTCGACGACATGCGCGCGATCTTCGACTCGCTCGGCGGCGGAGACATCCGCATCCAGGCCGTGCTCATCGCGTTCTGCTTCGGCGGCCTGCTCGAGGCCCTCGCCGGCTTCGGCGCCCCCGTGGCCATCACGGCCACCATGGTGCTCGGCCTGGGTGTGCCCCCGCTGCGGGCGGCCACCGCCGTGCTGCTGGCGAACACCGCGCCCGTGGCCTTCGGCGCCGTGGGCACCCCCATCACCACCGCCGGCACGCTCACCGGCATCCCCGCCTCGCACATCGGCGCGATCGTCGGCCACCAGGCCCCGTTCGTGGCCGTGTTCGTGCCGTTCCTGCTCGTGTTCATCATCGACGGGCTGCGCGGCGTGCGGCAGACGTGGCCGGCACTGATCGTGATCGGCGCGAGCTTCGCCGTCGCCATCTGGCTGGCCTCGACCTACTTCTCCTACGAGCTCACCGACGTCGTGGCCTCCCTGGTCTCCCTCGCCGCCGCCGTCCTGCTGCTGCGCTTCTGGCGGCCGCGGGGCGCCGAGGAGGCCCGCCAGCGCCTCGACGCCCCCGCCCGCGCGGCGGCGCAGGACCTCACCCCCGGCCGGATCTTCATGGCCGTGCTGCCCTACATCGTGGTCGTGGCCGTGTTCGCCCTGGCCAAGCTGGTCCCCTCGATCACCGCGGCCCTGAACTCCGCCACCGCCAAGATCCCGTGGCCCGGGCTCGACGGGCACCTCGTCGACGCCTCCGGCGCGCCCCTGGCGAGCACCGTGTACAAGTTCGAGTGGCTGGCCTCCCCCGGCACGCTGCTGCTGATCGCCGGCCTGATCATGGCCGTGGTCTACTCCCGGTTCGACCACGACGGCCGGTTCCCGCTCTCGGTGGGGAACGCGCTCGCCGAGATCGGCCGCTGCTTCGCCCGCATGCGCTGGTCCGCCCTGACGATCGTGATCGTGCTCTCCCTGGCCTACGTCATGAACTTCTCGGGCCAGACGGTCGCCATGGGCACGTGGGTGGCCGGCCTGGGCGCGGCCTTCGTGTTCCTGTCCCCGGTGCTCGGCTGGCTCGGCACCGCCGTGACCGGCTCGGACACCTCCGCGAACGCCCTGTTCTCCACCCTGCAGCAGACCGCCGCCACGAACATCGGCGCCGATCCGGCCCTGCTGGTGGCCGCCAACACCTCCGGCGGCGTCGTGGGCAAGATGATCTCCCCGCAGTCCCTGGCGATCGCCGCGACGGCGGTCGGCATGGAGGGCCGGGAGTCCGAGATCCTGCGCCGCGTGGTGGTGTGGTCGCTCGTGCTCCTGCTGGCGGTGTGCACGCTCGTGTACCTGCAGTCCAACGTGCTGGCGTGGATGCTGCCGGCGGCGGGCTGACCGCCTGCACCACCCGAGCGGGGCGGCGTCCATCGGTAGGATGGACGGTCGCCGCCCCGCCCCCTCGGAAGGTCCGTCCATGACCGCTGCCCCCGCCTACACCATCGTGCTCGACTGGCTCGAGGCCGAGCTGCGCTCCGGCGCCGTGGTCGTGGGGGACAAGCTGCCCGGCGAACGCACCCTGGCCGAACGCTTCGGCATCTCCCGGGCGTCCGTGCGGGAGGCCACCCGGATGCTCGAGGCCATGGGCCTGATCCGCGCCAGCGCCGGCTCCGGGCCGAACTCGGGCGCCGTCGTCGTCTCCGAGCCGTCCGCGGCGCTGGGCTGGGCGCTGCGCCTGCACATCGCCACCCGGTCCCTGCCGATGGCCGACGTCGTCGCCGCGCGCGTGCTCCTCGAGACCGATGCGGCGCAGGCGGCCGCCGCCACCTCCGGCGACCCCGAGAGCGTCGCCGTCCTGGCCGAGGTGGAAACCCTGCTGGACCGGATGGACGACCCCGCGCTGCCGGAAGAGGACTTCCACCTGCTCGACACCGAGTTCCATGTGCGGCTGGCCACCCTGGGCGGGAACGTCGTGACGGCGATGATGCTGGACTCCCTGCGCCAGGCGACCATCGGCTACGTGACCGAGACCGTGGCCGGGCTGTCCGACTGGCCCGCCGTGCGCGCCGGCCTGCAGGCCGACCATCGGCGGATCCTCGCCGCCTCCGCCGCCGGGGACGGCCGGGCGGCCGCGCAGGAGCTGCGGGAGCACGTCCTCGGCTTCGCCGCCCTCGCCCAGACCGGCAGGGTGCCCGCCGGCGGCTGAGCCGGCGAAGGGTCCGGCGCGCGCGGGGTCCCGCCGGACGGACGGCTCCGGCGGTTCAGGCGGTGACGCCGTGCACCAGGGCGCCCACGCCCACGGCGGTCAGCGAGCCCAGCGCACAGCAGAACTCCACGAGCATGCCCATGCCCATGGCCGTGAGCGCGCCGATCGAGCTGCTGAGCGCGGCCCGGGCGTCCCGGGTGCGGGCCCACTGGGAGGCGAACAGGCCGACGGCGAAGCCGAGGAACAGCCCTACCACCGGGATCACGAAGAACCCGACGGCGGCGCCGGCCACCCCCCACAGGATCGGGCCGCGGGTGACGCGTTCACGTCGCAGCCGTCGGCCGGTCAGCACCGCGGACGCGCTCAGCCCCGCCACGGCGAGACCGGCCGCGATGACGCCGAACGTCCAGGACGCGGGGGAGCCCAGCAGCGCGGCCCAGCCGAGAGCCGTCACGAGGTTGAGCAGCGAGCCGGGCAGGACGGGGTACACGGTGCCCACCAGCCCCACCAGGAGCAGGAGCACGGCCACGAGGGAGATCAGCGCGGGAGTCACCGCACCAGTATGACGGGACGGGCACCGCGGTGACGTATGCATGGGCGATCGCGCAGCGGCCCCCGCGCCCTCGCTGGAACGTGCCGGATGGGCTAGATTCGCCGCATGTTGGTCGCCGTGCCCACCGAAGTGAAGAACAACGAGTTCCGTGTGGCCCTGACGCAGGGCGGGGTCCAGGAGCTGGTGCGCGCGGGCCACCAGGTCCTCGTGCAGTCGGGGGCCGGCGTCGGCTCCGGCGCCTCGGACCAGGACTACCGCGACGCCGGCGCCGAGCTGGTCGACGACGTCGACGAGCTCTGGGAGCGCGCCGAGCTGGTCCTCAAGGTCAAGGAGCCGCAGCCGGAGGAGTACGGTCGCCTGCGCCGCGGCCAGGTCCTCTTCACCTATCTGCACCTGGCCGCCTCCCCCGCGTGCACGCGGGCGATCCTGGACGCCGGCACGACGGCGATCGCCTACGAGACGGTCACCCGCGGCCGCTCCCTGCCGCTGCTGGCCCCCATGAGCCAGGTGGCCGGCCGCCTGGCCCCCGCCGCGGGCGCCTACCACCTCCTCCAGCCGCAGGGCGGCTCGGGCGTGCTGATGGGCGGCGTGCCCGGCACCCGCCGCGCCCGGGTGGCCGTGATCGGCGGAGGGGTGGCCGGCGAGGCGGCGGCCGTGATCGCCGCGGGCATGGGCGCGGACGTGACCGTCCTGGACATCTCCCTCGAGCGGCTCGCGCAGCTGGACGCCGTCCACCAGGGCCGGATCCGCACGCTGGCCTCGTCCCACCTGAACATCGGTGAGACCGTGGCGGACGCGGACCTCGTGATCGGCTCCGTGCTGATCCCCGGCGCCGCGGCCCCGAAGCTGGTGACCGCCGAGATGGTGGAGTCCATGCGGCCCGGCTCGGTGCTGGTGGACATCGCGATCGACCAGGGCGGCTGCTTCGAGAACTCGCGGGCCACCACCCACCAGGACCCGACGTACCTCGTGGGGGACAAGATCTACTACTGCGTCTCCAACATGCCCGGCGCCGTGCCCCAGACCTCCACCTCGGCCCTGACCAACGCGACGCTGCCCTACATCAAGCGCATCGCCGACCTCGGATGGCGTGCGGCGCTGGCCGCGGACGAGGGCTTCGCCGGGGGCCTCAACGCCCACGACGGCGCGCTCACCCTGCCCTCCGTCGCCACGGCCGTGGCCGACGAGCTCGGCCTGGACCCCCAGAAGGACGTCCGCGTCACCTCCGAGGTGCTCGCGGAGGCCTGAGCCCCGCGAGGAACGCCCGGTGGAAGGACCAGTCGCCGGTCACCTCGGGGTGGAAGGCCGTGGCGAGCAGGTGGCCCTGCCGCACGGCCACGGGCAGCCGCGCGTCGCCGTCGAGCCCCGGGTCCGCCGCGGGCACGGACAGACGCGACGTCGGCACGCTCGCCAGGACCTCGACGCCCTCCCCCGCCTGGAGGACGGCGGGGGCGCGGATGAACACAGCGTGCACCGGCTCCGCCGCGACCGCGGGGATGTCCAGGTCCTCCTCGAACGAGTCGACCTGCGCGCCGAAGGCGTTGCGCCGCACGGCCACGTCCAGCACGCCGAGCCCGCCCTGATCCGGCGCCGGGTTGCGGATCTCCCGGGCCAGCATGATCAGCCCCGCGCACGTGCCGTAGGCGGGCAGGCCGTCGCGGAGGGCGGCGATGAGCGGGTCCTTCAGCCCCATAATCCGGGCGAGGCGGTCCATCACGGAGGACTCGCCGCCGGGCAGCACGATGCCGTCCAGACCCTCGAGGTCCGCGGGGCGGCGCACCGGGCGCGTGCGCGCGCCGAGGGCCTCGAGCACGTGCACGTGCTCCCGCACGTCGCCCTGGAGGGCGAACACGCCGACGGTCTTCTGTGGACTCACCAGCCGCGCTCGGCCAGGCGGTGCGGGGCGGGCAGGTCGCCCACGTTGATGCCCACCATGGCCTCGCCCAGGCCGCGGGAGGCCTCGGCGACCGCCATCGGGTCGTCGAACTGGGCGGTGGCCTTGACGATGGCGCGGGCGCGCTCGGCCGGGTTGCCGGACTTGAAGATGCCGGAGCCCACGAACACGCCGTCGGCGCCCATCTGCATCATCAGGGCCGCGTCGGCCGGGGTGGCCACACCGCCGGCGGTGAACATCACGACGGGCAGGGTGCCGGTCTCGGCGACCTCGCGCACCAGCTCGTACGGCGCCTGCAGCTCCTTCGCGGCCACGTACAGCTCATCCTGGGCCAGGCCCTGGAGCTGGGCGATCTCCTTGCGGATGGTGCGGATGTGCTTCACGGCCTCGGAGACGTCGCCGGTGCCGGCCTCGCCCTTGGACCGGATCATGGCCGCGCCCTCGGTGATGCGGCGCAGGGCCTCGCCGAGGTTGGTGGCGCCGCACACGAAGGGCACGTCGAAGTCCCACTTGTCGATGTGGTTCACGTAGTCCGCCGGGGAGAGCACCTCGGACTCGTCGATGAAGTCCACCTTGAGCGCCTGCAGCACCTGGGCCTCCACGAAGTGGCCGATGCGCGCCTTGGCCATCACGGGGATGGACACGGCCTCGACGATGCCGTCGATCAGGTCGGGGTCGGACATGCGGGCCACGCCGCCCTGGGCGCGGATGTCGGCCGGGACCCGCTCGAGCGCCATGACGGCCACGGCGCCGGCATCCTCGGCGATGCGCGCCTGCTCCGCGTTGACGACGTCCATGATCACGCCGCCCTTCATCATGTCCGCCAGGCCGCGCTTGACGCGGGTCGTGCCGGTGCCGCGGGCGCCGTCGTCGGCGGCGGAGGCGGTGGAGGCGGAGAAGTTGCGGGCGCGCTCGTCGCTCATGGTGGTCCTTCCGAAGGGGTGGCGGCCCCGGCCGCGGGGCGGCTGGCCAGGGCGAAGACGCGGTCAACTCTAGTCCCCCGGCGGCGCAGCCCGGCCCGCGTCACGGACGACGACGTCACCCGGCCCCGTGCCGGCGCAGCGTGCGGCGTCGGCGCCACACGACGAACGCAGCCACGGCCGCGAGGATCAGCACGAGGGCGAGGACACCCCGGCCCTCTCCGAGCGCCGCGCCGATGACGGCCCACACCACGGCCATCCCGACGGTCCCGTACACCACGCCCCACAGGAACGTGCCGAGCGCGGCCGCCGGCAGGAACCGGCGCCAGGGCATGCGGGCGACGCCGGCGGAGCCGATCACCGCCGTCTGGATGCCCACCGTGAGGTAGCAGAACGGGATGGCCCACACCCCGTGGCGCTGGATGAAGCGCTGGGCGCGGACATAGACGGGCCCCTCCATCACGCGGGCGAACCAGCGGGTCCGCTCGACGCCGGAGGCCAGCCCCCGCCCGAGCGAGAACACGATCAGGGTGCGCAGGATCGCCAGCATCCAGAAGAACCCGATGGACCACAGCAGCGGCAGCCCGTCGATCCACGCCATCATGGGCGGAGCCACCCGTCGGTGCGGGGACTCATGCGCGCGCCCCGGCCGTGCTCACGCGTTCCAGAGCCCGTACGAGTCCGCGAGGTCCGCGATCTTCTGGGCGCGCAGCACGCGGGGCAGGTACGAACCGTCGCCGACGGCGGCGCCCTGAGCATGCTTCTCGAGCAGGTCGCGGGCCCACGCGAGCTCGTCCTCGGACGGGGACATCGCCCGGTTGACCCAGTCCACCTGATCCCGGTTCAGGACGAGGCGGCCGGTCATGCCCATCGAGGCGGTGACGGCGCTGGACTCGATGACCGCGTCCTCACCGTCCGTGTTGCCGGGCGGTCCGTCGATCGCCCCGGGCAGACCGCCCACGCGGGAGGCGATCACCATGCGGGAGCGAGCGTAGGCCATGGCCAGCGGGTCCTCGCCGACGCCGACGTCCTTGCGGAAGTCGTTCACGCCGAAGGCGAGACGGAACGTGCCCGGCGCCTTGGCCACGGCCGTGGCGTTCTCGATGCCCAGGGCGGACTCCAGCAGGGCGATCACCGGGGTGCCGGCGCGCAGCCGCATGGCGGTGAACGTGACCTGCTCCGGCTCCTCGGTCTCGGCCAGCACGACGCCGCGCACGCCGTCGAGGCCCGCGAGCGCCTCGAGGTCCCGCTGCCAGTGGTCCGTGGAGGTCGCGGAGATGCGCACCCACGCCGTCATGCCGCCGGAGAGGGCGTCCACGACGTGCCGGCGGGCCGCGTCCTTCTGCTCCTCCGGCACGGCGGCCTCGAGGTCGAAGATGACGGAGTCGGCCTCGGAGGCCAGGGCGGGGGCGAACGCGTCGGGGGTGGCCGCGTTGACCAGCAGCCAGGAGCGGCTGAGCTTGGCGGGCAGGGCGGCGGCGCGACGGTTCCTCACGGGCATGGCCTCCAGCCTAGCCCGCCACGGCCGTCCGCCCGCGGGCCCCTTCCCACCCGTGGGAGGCCTCACATCCGCTCGCGGCGGGCGAGGCGGACGGCCGTAGCATGGAGAGGCCGTCGGCCCGTCCGACGCCGCCGAGCCCCGACCGCCAGGAGTACCCGATGCGCCCGACCTCCCCTCCCCGCGCCCTGCGGCTCACGGGTGCCGTGGCCGCCGCGTGCCTGCTGGCCGGCTGCGCGGTCGACCCCGGCCTGGCCGAGGACTCGGCGTCCGACGACGGCGTGCCCCTGCCCGCGACGGAGGGGTATCAGCCGCTGACGGTCTACCTCGCCGTCGCGGAGGCGGAGGCGGTCCCGGGGACGAGCGGCCGGCCCTTCGGCTGCGGCGACCTGCTGGTGCCCGTGCAGACCGTGCCGACGGACACCGAGGACGAGGCGGACGCCGCCCTGGACTTCCTGTTCGCGGACGAGCAGGGCTGGCACGGCGACCCGTCGCTGTGGAACGCCGTGTTCGACGCGCGCGAGACCCTCACCCCGACCGGGCACCGCCGCGAGGGCGACGTGGAGATCTTCACCTTCACCGGCACCGTGACGCCGGAGGACGACTGCACGGCCGAGCGGATCCGCGCCCAGCTGCAGGCGACCGCCGCCGCCTTCACGTCAGCGGGACAGGTCCGGCTCGAGGTGGACGGCCGGGACCTCGACGACGTGTTGGGGCTCGAGCCGCTCCGCCTCGGCGAGTCCGTGGACGTCCCGCAGGGGGAGCCCACGCCGAGTGGGGAGCCGAGCGACGGATCCGGCGAGCAGACGTGGGCGCCGGAGGACGAGTCGTCCGAGGACACGTGGGCTCCGGCCGAGCCCTCGACCTGGGCGCCGGCCGAGCCCTCGGACGACACCTGGGCGCCGGCCGAGGAGTCGTCGTGGGGTCCCGCCGAGCCGACCCAGGGCACGTGGTCCCCCGCCCAGGAGCCGAGCGCCCCCTGACCGGGCGACCCGCCGTCGTCGCCCGTCATCGGACCTTCGGGCCCGGCCGCGCCGTGCTATAGGGTGCCGAGTGTGCGGAACCTCCGAGATCACCTGTCCCAGCGCGCCGTCGGCGTGAAGCAGTCCGCGGTCCGCGACGTCTTCGACATCGCGATGGACCCGAACCTCGTCTCGCTCGCGGGCGGGAACCCGTGGCTCGCGGACCTGCCCCTCGACGAGCTGGGCCGGATCGCCTCCGACCTGATGACCCGGTTCGGCACGGAGTCCCTGCAGTACGGCCCGGGCCAGGGCACCGAGGAGATGCGTGCCGCCGCGACCGCCGTGATGGCCGCCGACGGCATCCCGGACGCGGATCCCGACCTCGTGGTCATCACCCCCGGCTCGCAGGCCGCGATCGACACCGCCTGCCGGGCGTTCGCGAACCCGGGCGACGTCGTCGTGGTGGAGGACCCCACGTTCGTGGGCGCGTTGACCACCTTCACCACCTGGCAGCTCGAGGCCGTGGCCACGGGCACCGACGACCACGGCCTGGTGCCCGCGGCCCTCGACGAGACCCTGACCCGCCTGGCCGCCGAGGGCCGCCGCGTGGCCTTCCTCTACACGATCCCCTCGTTCGCGAACCCCTCGGGCGCCCTGCTGCCCCCGGGCCGCCGCGCCGAGGTGGGCGCGATCTGCGAGAAGCACGGCGTGCTCATCGTGGAGGACAACCCGTACGGGCAGATCGCGTTCGACGGCGAGCCCGTCGCCCCGATCGCCGCCGACCACCGGGACAACGTGGTCCACCTCGGCACGATGTCCAAGATCTTCTCCCCGGGCGTGCGCATCGGCTGGGCGCTCGTGCCGGCCGCGCTCAAGCGCGAGTTCTACCTGTGCGCGGAGTCCGCCTACATCCACGCGTCCACGTACTCGCAGATGCTCTCCACCGCCTTCGTCACGCAGCTGGACTGGCAGGGCCACGTCCGCCACGTGACCGGGCTGTACCGCGAGCGGGCCGCGGCGCTCGTGGACGCGGTGCGTGAGCACTGGGACCCGGCGGTCGAGTTCATCACCCCGCAGGGCGGCTTCTTCCTGTGGGCCACCCTGCCGGCCGGGGTGGACACCCTCGAGGTGATGCACCGCGGCATCGAGGCGGGCGCGGTGTTCGTGCCGGGGGCGGCCTTCACCCCCGTCGAGGGCACGCACTCCACCCTGCGCCTGGCGTACTCGTTCGTGGCGGCCGAGAAGCTCGTGGAGGGCGTGCGACGCCTGGCCCCGGCGGTGAACGAGTCGATCGACCGGGCCCGCTGAGCCGCGGCGGGCGCCCACGACGACGTCGGCCCGGCGCGTCTGCCGGACGTGCGACCTCTTCCCCGGGCCCGCGAGATCGTATACGATCTCGACCATGACGCAGAGCACACCGGATCCCACGCCCACCGTCACCGAGCACGACTTCACCGTCCGGGAGAACCGGCCGGGCAAGGTGCTCGCCGTCCACCTGAACTACCCCTCCCGCATCGCCCAGCGCGGCCGGTCCCCGCAGGCCCCCGGCTACTTCCTCAAGGCCGGCACCTCCCTCGCCCGCACCGGCGACACCATCGAGCGCCCCGCCGGCACCGAGCTGCTCGCCTACGAGGGCGAGATCGCGCTGATCATCGGCCGCACCGCCCGGCGCGTCAGCCCGGAGGAGGGCTGGTCGCACGTCTCCGGCATCACCGCCGCCAACGACTGGGGCCTCTACGACCTCCGCCACGCGGACAAGGGCTCCAACGTCAAGAACAAGTCCGGCGACGGCTACACCCCGCTCGGCCCCGCGGTGATCTCCGCCGCGGGCCTGGACCCGGCCGCCCTGCGCGTGCGCACCTGGGTCAACGGCGAGATCGTCCAGGACGACACCACCGAGGGCCTCGTCTTCCCGTTCGGCCAGCTCGTGGCCGACCTCTCGCAGCTCATGACGCTCGAGGAGGGCGACGTCATCCTCACCGGCACCCCCGCCGGCTCCTCCGTGGCCCAGCCGGGCGACGTCGTCGAGGTGGAGGTGGACGCCCCCAGCGCCCCCGGCGCACCGACCACCGGCCGCTTGGTGACGACGGTCGTCGACTCGGAGCACTCCCTGGCCCCGTTCGGCGCGCAGCCGCAGGTGGACGACGTGCAGCGCGAGGAGGCCTGGGGCTCCCGCGAGGCCGCCGGTCTGGCCCCGCAGGCCGCGGCGCCGTCGTCGTCCGCGGTGGACGAGAACGGCCACTGGGTCGCGAGCGCCCCGCAGCCGGACCGCTCCCTGCTGACCCCCGAGCTGCGCGCCAAGATCGACGCCATCGCGGTGGCCACCCTCACCGCCCAGCTGCAGAAGCGCGGCGTCCAGAACGCGACCATCGACGGCCCGCGCCCGATCCACCGGGGTCGGCGCGTCCTCGGCTACGCCAAGACCCTGCGCTACATCCCCAAGCGCGAGGACCTGGCCAAGGAGTTCGGCGGCGGCTTCAACGCCCAGAAGCGGGCGATCGACTCGGTGCAGCCGGACGACGTGGTGGTCATGGAGGCCCGTGGCGAGCACGGCACCGGCACCCTCGGGGACGTCCTGGCCCTGCGCGCCCAGGTGAACGGCGCGAACGCCGTGATCACGGACGGCGGCATCCGCGACTCCGCCGCCGTCGCCGAGGTCGGCCTCCAGGTGTACGCCGGCGCCACGCACCCGGCGGTGCTGGGCCGCCGTCACATCCCGTGGGAGGTCGGCGGCACCATCGCCTGCGGCGGCACCACCGTGCAGCCCGGCGACATCATCGTCGGCGACGACGACGGTGTGGTGGTCATCCCGCCGTCCCTGCTCCAGGAGGTTGTGGACGACGCCTACGAGCAGGAGCTCCAGGACGCCTGGGCGTACGAGCAGGTCAAGGCCGGCTACCCGGTGGACGGGATGTTCCCCCCGAACGCCGAGTGGAAGGCCAAGTTCGCCGAGTACCGCAAGACCCTGCCGGACGCCCCGGCCCCGGAGGGCGACGCCTGAGCATGCGCCGCACGGACATCGGAACGGTCGGCCTCGCAGGCGCCCCCGTCTCCAAGGCGGACCGCGCCTACCAGGCGATCCTCGAGGGGATCCGGGACCAGCGCCACGAGCCGGGCGACCGGCTGGTGCTGTCCCAGATCGCCGCGGAGCTGGGCATGTCCGTGGTGCCCGTGCGGGAGGCGATCCGCCGCCTGCAGTCCGAGAAGCTGGTGGCCTACGAGCGCAACGTGGGCGCCACCGTGGTGGGCATCGACCCGGTCGAGTACCGCCACACCATGGAGACGCTGGCGCTGGTGGAGGGGTTCTCCACCGCCCAGTGCGCCCCGCACGTGACCGCCGAGGACCTCGCGGCGGCCCGCGAGGTGAACGCGACCATGCGCGCGATGACGGAGTCGGAGACGGCCTGGGACCCGGTGACGTTCACCGAGCTCAACCGCCGCTTCCACTCGATCCTGTTCGAGCATCACCAGAACGAGCACGTGCACGACCTGGTGCACCGCGGCTGGAACCGCCTGGCCGCGCTGCGCTCCTCCACGTTCGCGTACGTGCCCGGCCGGGCGGTGGCCTCCGTGGACGAGCACGAGCACCTGCTGCGCCTGATCGAGGACGGGGCGCGCTTCGAGGAGATCGAGGCCGCCGCCCGCGCCCACCGCCTGAACACCCTGCGCGCCTACCTGGAGCACAGCGCCGAGCCGTCCGCGTGACCGCCGGCCGGACCGGCGCCGACGTCGTCGGCGCCAGACCCCGACCATCCGCCCCCGAAGCACTCAGCGAAAGAGACACCATGACGGAGAAGACCAGCATCGAGGCCCGCACGCCCGAGGGCCTGCCCGACGTCCTGCGCCACTACATCGACGGCGAGTTCGTCGACTCGATCGACGGCGACACCTTCGAGGTGCTCGACCCGGTGACCAACGAGCCGTACCTGACGGCCGCCTCCGGCAAGGCCGCGGACATCGACCGCGCCGTCGCCGCCGCGAAGCGGGCCTTCGAGTCCGGCGAATGGTCCCAGGCCCTGCCGCGCCAGCGTTCCCGTGTGCTGCACCGGATCGCCGACATCATGGAGACCCGCGGCGACCAGCTGGCCGAGATGGAGTGCTTCGACACCGGCCTGCCGATCAAGCAGGCGAGGGGCCAGGCCGCCCGCGCCGCCGAGAACTTCCGCTTCTTCGCGGACCTGATCGTGGCCCAGCACGACGACACCTTCAAGGTGCCGGGTCGCCAGATCAACTACGTGAACCGCAAGCCGATCGGCGTCGCCGGCCTGATCACCCCGTGGAACACCCCGTTCATGCTGGAGTCCTGGAAGCTGGCCCCGGCCATCGCCACCGGCAACTCGGTGGTCCTGAAGCCGGCGGAGTTCACCCCGCTCTCGGCCTCCCTGTGGGGCGGGATCTTCGAGGAGGCCGGCCTGCCCCAGGGCGTGTTCAACATGGTGCACGGCTTCGGCGAGGAGGGCTACGCGGGCGACCCGCTCGTGAAGCACCCGGACGTGCCGCTGATCTCCTTCACCGGCGAGTCCCGCACCGGCCAGATCATCTTCGCCAACGCCGCCCCGCACCTGAAGGGCCTGTCCATGGAGCTCGGCGGCAAGTCCCCGGCCGTGGTGTTCGAGGACGCGGACCTGGACGCGGCGATCGACGCGACCATCTTCGGCGTGTTCTCCCTGAACGGCGAGCGCTGCACCGCCGGCTCCCGCATCCTGGTCCAGCGCTCCGTCTACGACGAGTTCGTGGAGCGCTACGCCGCCCAGGCCTCCCGCGTGAAGGTCGGCCTGCCGGACGACGAGACCACCGAGGTCGGCGCCATCGTGCACCCGGAGCACTTCGAGAAGGTCATGTCCTACGTGGAGATCGGCAAGACCGAGGCCCGCCTGGTGGCCGGCGGCGGCCGCCCGGAGGGCTTCCCCGAGGGCAACTTCGTGCAGCCCACCGTGTTCGCGGACGTGGCCCCGGACGCCCGGATCTTCCAGGAGGAGATCTTCGGCCCGGTGGTGGCCATCACCCCCTTCGACACGGAGGAGGAGGCCCTGCAGCTGGCCAACAACACCAAGTACGGCCTGGCCGCCTACATCTGGACCAACGACCTCAAGCGCGCCCACAACGTCGCGCAGAACGTGGAGGCCGGCATGGTGTGGCTGAACTCCAACAATGTGCGGGACCTGCGCACCCCGTTCGGCGGGGTGAAGGCCTCCGGCCTGGGCCACGAGGGCGGCTACCGCTCGATCGACTTCTACACCGATCAGCAGGCCGTGCACATCAACCTCGGCGAGGTCCACAACCCGGTGTTCGGCAAGCAGGAGCAGGCCGCGGCGAAGATCGACGGCTGACCCCGCCCTGACCGGCGACCACGACCGCGCCCGCACCGTCCCCGCGACGGTGCGGGCGCCGTCGTCGTGGTGGGGCCGGGCCGGGCCTCTCCCCCGGCCCACCGACGCGGGTTGAGTTGTCGCGGGTGCAGGCGCCCCGGTCCCGCGACAACTCAACCCGCGTTCCTCGACCGCCTTCCCGTCGGCCGCGCGGATCGTATACGATCGAGCCCGTGACCGTGTCCCAGGCCACAGCGCACCGCCCCCTCACCAAGGAGCACCGATGACCAACCTCGAGAGCCGCCAGAAGACCTCCTCCGGCTTCTTCGTCACCAAGGAAGCCCCCATCGACCCGGAGAACCCCCTCCCCACCCCGACGTCCGAGGCGCCGGACATCCTGCGCTGCGCCTCGATGGAGCTCGTGGTCACGGACCTCGCCGCCTCCCGCGAGTTCTACGTGGACGTGCTCGGCCTCGTGGTCACCGAGGAGGACGAGGAGACCGTCTACCTGCGCTCCATGGAGGAGTTCATCCACCACAACCTGGTGCTGCGCCAGGGCGAGACCGCCGCCGTGGCCGCGTTCTCCTACCGCGTGCGCACCCCCGAGGACCTGGACAAGGCGGTCGCCTTCTACGAGGAGCTGGGCTGCCGTGTCGAGCGCCGGAGGGACGGCTTCGTCAAGGGCGTCGGCGACTCCGTGCGCGTCGAGGACCCGCTGGGCTTCCCCTACGAGTTCTTCCACGACGTCGAGCACGTGGAGCGCCTGGCCTGGCGCTATGACCTCTACACCCCGGGCGCCCTGGTCCGCCTGGACCACTTCAATCAGGTGACCCCGGATGTGCCGCGCGCCGCCCGCTACATGCAGGACCTGGGCTTCCGCATCACCGAAGACATCCAGGACGAGAACGGCACCGTCTACGCCGCGTGGATGCGCCGCAAGCCCACCGTGCACGACACCGCCATGACCGGCGGCGACGGCCCCCGGATGCACCACGTGTGCTTCGCCACGCACGAGAAGCACAACATCCTGGCGATCTGCGACAAGCTCGGCGCCCTGCGCATGTCCGACCACATCGAGCGCGGCCCGGGACGCCACGGCGTCTCCAACGCGTTCTACCTCTACCTGCGCGACCCGGACGGCCACCGCGTGGAGGTCTACACCCAGGACTACTACACCGGCGACCCGGACAACCCCGTGGTCACCTGGGACGTGCACGACAACCAGCGTCGCGACTGGTGGGGCACCCCGGTCGTGCCGTCCTGGTACACCGACGCCTCCCGCGTACTGGACCTCGACGGCAACCTGCAGCCGCTGGTCTCCCGCACCGACGACTCGGAGATGGCCGTGACCATCGGCGCCGACGGCTTCTCCTACACCCGCGAGGGGCAGGGCGAGGAGTCCATGCCGGAGTGGAAGCAGGGCGAGTACAAGCTCGGCAACCAGCTCTGACGGCACTGCCGGGCGCCGCTTCGGGACACCACGACGACGGCGGGCACCCAACGCAGGTGCCCGCCGTCGGCGTCCGCCCTCCCTGCCACCCTCCGCGTCTCCCCGCCCCGCGCCGTTCGAGGCGGAAAATCCATCTCATTCGAGCCAGGAGGGCCAGTTTGAGCTCGATTTCCCGCCTCGAAGCATGGGGAGCAGGGGTGTCCCGCCTCGCAGACGGGCGTCGAGGGGCGGGCCTGCCTCACGGTGCACCGCCGCCAGCCCGGGCTGGGGATCGGGACGCGCACCCCGGACTGATCCGGGGCGGTGACAGGATGGCGACGGGACCAGGGGCCGAGCCGCGCAATCGTATACGATCAAGGGCAGGCCCCTGCCCGTCGTCGTGAAGGAGACCGCTGTGCTGGACCACGAGACCCACGTCAAGATCGCCGACGAGCTGCACCGCGCGGGCATCGACCGCGTGCCCGTGCCGCGGCTGACCGCGCGCTACCCGGAGATGGAAGTCGAGGACTCGTACGCCGTCCAGCGCATCTGGGCCGAGCGCCAGGTCGAGGCGGGCCGCCGCAAGGTGGGCCACAAGATCGGCCTGACCTCCAAGGCCATGCAGGACGCGACCGGGATCGACGAGCCGGACTACGGCGTGATCTTCGACGACCAGGTGTTCGAGTCCGGCCACGTGTACGAGTGGAAGAAGTACACCCATCCGCGCATCGAGATGGAGCTGGCGTTCGTGCTCAAGGACGAGCTGCGTGGGCCCGGCCTGAACCTGATGGACGTGCTGCGCGCCACCGAGTACGTGGTGCCCGCGCTGGAGGTGCTGGACTCGCGCATCGAGATGGCCGGCCGCACCATCACGGACACCATCTCGGACAACGCCGCGCTGGGCTCCCTGGTGATCGGCGGCCGCCCCGTGGGCGTGCACGACGTCGACCTGCGGTGGGTCTCCGGCATCCTCTCCCGCAACGAGGAGATCATCGAGACCGGCGTGGCCGCGGGCGTGCTGAACCACCCGGCCAACGGCGTGCACTGGCTGGCCAACCGCATCGCCGAGCACGGGGACGCGCTCGAAGCCGGTGAGATCGTGCTCGCCGGCTCCTTCACCCGCCCGATGTGGGTGTACGAGGGCGACACCGTCTACGCCGACTACGGCCCGCTCGGCACCATCACCTGCCGCTTCGCCTGACCCGCCCGTCGTCGTCGCCCCGCCCGCCCGCGCCCGCCCGCCCGCAACGCGGGTTGACCTATCACCAGTACGACCCCGCTCCACCCGCGACAACTCAACCCGCGTCGGGTGGAGGGCGCGGAGAACCCCGGAGGAACGTCCCATGCCCGTCCGCCACAACCCGCAGCCGCTGTTCCGCGACCTCTTCACGCCCGAGGCCGTCGCCGCCCGTGGGGGCCGCCCCGCCGCCGGCATGTTCCTCTCCTCCGGGGACCCGACGACGGCGGAGATCTGCGCCGGCGCGGGCCTCGACTACCTGCTCATCGACGCCGAGCATGCCCCGCTGACCCTGCAGGACGTCCTCACCCAGCTGCGCACGATCGCCGGCTACCGCGTGCCCACCCTGGTGCGTGTGCCGGCGCTGGACACCGTGGCCATCAAGCAGTTCCTGGACCTGGGCGCCCAGACGCTGCTGGTGCCCATGGTCGACGACGCCGCGATGGCCCGCAGCGCCGTGGCCGCCGCCCGCTACCCGGACGGCTCCGCCGAGGGCGGGGTGCGCGGCGTGGGCTCCGCCCTGGCACGCTCGGGCCGCTGGAACCGGATCCCCGGCTACCTGCCCGGCGCGGCGGACCACGTCTCCGTGATCGTGCAGATCGAGACGGCCGCGGGCGTGCGCAACGCCGAGGAGATCGCGGCAGTGGACGGGATCGACGGCGTCTTCATCGGCCCCTCGGACCTCTCCGCGTCCCTGGGCCTGCTCGGCCAGCAGTCGCACCCGGACGTAGTGGCCGCGGTCGAGGAGGTCATCACGAAGGTCAAGGCCGCCGGGAAGTTCGTGGGCGTCAATGCGTTCGTGCCCGCGCAGGCCGACGCCTACGCCGCCGCCGGCGCGGACTACGTCAACGTGGGCGCCGACGTCGCCCTGCTGGCCCGGGCCGCCGAGGCCCTCGCCGACCGCTGGTGCCCGGCCCCGCGCGACGCCGCGGCCGACAGGGAGGGCGCGCCCCGCGCGTCGTACTGACCTGGTCATCCCCTCACTTCGGGGCGCGAAATCCACCCCATGGACGCCCGGTCCTGGCCCATGACGTGGATTTCCCGCCTCGAATGGCTCGCGGCTGGCGCCCCGGGGGACATCACCGCCTCCTGCACAACCGCGTCGGGCCCCCTCGTGCATCCCCAGGCCCCCGCTCGTCCGTCTCGGGATGCCGACCGACGGGGCACGCTCGCCGCATGTCCCGTCGCCCCGCCCCGCTTCCGCCGTCGATCGACCCCACCGCCTTCACGGTCGATGACGCGCGCCGGGCGGGTGTGACGTGGTCCCGACTGCAGTCCTCAGACCTGCGGCGGCTGCGCCACGGCATCTACGGGCCGGCCGGCCCTGCGGCGGTCTCCGTCCGTGAGTGGACGATGGATGAGATCCGCGCGTATCAGCGGCGCCATCCCGACGTCGTCGTCAGCCATGAGACCGCCGCGCGCCTGCACGGCCTGACCGTGCCCGCACGGCTGTTGGCCCCCGGTGCGGTGCACGTCAGCGTCGGCACCTCGGGCGGCCGGCCGGTCCAGGCGGGTCTGGTGCCCCACCGCATCGAGGTGCCGGAGGGACAGCGGATGACGCGGGGCGGCGTGCTTGTGACGACGCCGGCCCGCACCCTGTGGGACCTGTGCGCGGCACGGGCGGCGCTCACGGAGCGGGACGTCGTCGTCGCCGGTGACGCCCTGCTCTGCCCGCCGTGGCTGCCCGGCGGCGGACGCGGGGATCCCGCCTACACCCCGGAGGAGCTCGTCCGATCGCTGGCCGAACGGGGACGCTTCCGGGGGCGCGGACTGGCCCGGGCAGCGCTGGCGAGGATGCGCGTGGGGGCGGATTCGCCGCGCGAGACGCGTCTGCGGCTGGCGCTCGTCGACGCCGGGCTGCCGGAGCCCGAGGTGCAGTGCCGGCTGGACCCGTCAGACCGCCACGCTCCGACGGTCGACCTCGGGTATCGGCCGTGGCGCCTCGCGTTGCAATACGAGGGCGAGCACCACCGCACCGCCGAGCAGCAGGCCCGGGACGTGCGGCGCGACCGCTGGTGCGCCGACCACGACTGGCTGTCGATCAAGGTCATGTGGGCCGACGCCCGGGACGACTACGCGGACGTCGTCGTGCGCGTGCGGCGCCGGGCGGCCGAGTTCGGTGGGTGACCCGGTGAGATCCACGGCCCCCGCGGCCCGCCACGGCCCCTCGTTTCGAGGCGGGAAATCCAGGTCATAGCACTCTGGTCCACGCCCATGGGGTCGATTTCCCGCCTCGAAAGGACGGGCCCGGTGGGAGTCGGCCCGTGAACACCGGTCCTCCCCCACGTAGCGTGGCCCCATGACCACGTCCGCCCCCACCCTGAGCTCGCATTTCGCCGACACCTTCCCCGAGCTCGCCCTGCCCTGGCAGGCCCAGGCCACGGACGGCCCGCAACTCGTCCTGCTCAACGCCGGCCTCGCGGCGGAGCTCGGCCTCGACGCCGAGTGGCTCGCCACCGACGACGGCGTCCGCTTCCTCACCGGCGAGCAGCCCGGCCCGGACGCGCGGCCGGTCGCACAGGCGTACGCGGGCCACCAGTTCGGCCACTACTCCCCTCGCCTGGGCGACGGGCGCGCCCTCCTCCTCGGCGAGCTCACGGCCCCGGACGGTCGGCTCCACGACCTGCATCTCAAGGGCTCCGGTCGCACGCCCTTCGCGCGCGGCAACGCCGACGGGCAGGCCGTGCTCGGCCCCATGCTCCGCGAGTACGTGGTCTCCGAGGCGATGCACGCCCTCGGCGTGCCGACCACGCGGGCGCTGGCCGTCGTCGCCACGGGCCACCCGGTCCGCCGCGAAACCGTGCTGCCGGGCGCGGTGCTGGCCCGGACGGCCGCGTCGCACCTGCGCGTCGGCACGGCCCAGTACGCCGCGGCCCTCCCCGAGCAGGCGCACCCCACGGACGTGCTGCGCCGGATCGTCGACGAGGCCATCGCCCGCCACCACCCGCACGCCGCCGACGCCGAGCACCCCGCGCTCGCGCTCTACGAGGCGGTGATCGCCGCGCAGGCCGAGCTCGTCTCCCGCTGGATGCTCGTCGGCTTCGTGCACGGTGTGATGAACACGGACAACATGACCCTGTCCGGCGAGACCATCGACTACGGCCCCTGCGCGTTCATCGACGCCTTCGACCCGGCCGCGAGCTTCTCCTCGATCGACACCCAGGGCCGGTACGCGTACGGCAACCAGGGGCCCATCGCCGCGTGGAACCTCGCCCGGCTCGGCGAGGCCCTCGTGCCCGTGCTCGACGACGACCCCGACCGCGCCGTCACGCTCGCCCAGGAGGCGCTGGGCCGGTTCCACGGCGCCCATCTCGCGGCGTGGCGGGGCGGGCTGCGGGACAAGCTCGGCCTCCCGGCGTCGGTGGCGGAGGACGACGTCGCCGCGCTCACCGACCGCCTGTTCCCGTGGCTGGCCGCGGCGCGGACCGACTGGACCTCGTTCTGGGTGCGGCTGGCCGAGCACACGGCGCCGCCCGTGGACGACGACGCGGCCCGCACCGAGGCGGCACGACTCGTCCCCGGCGCCCCGGACCCCGCGGGGCTCGCCGCCTGGCTCGCGGACTGGCGGGCGATGGGTCCCGATCCGGCCCGGATGCGCGCGGTGAACCCCGTCTACATCCCACGGAACCACCTGCTCGACGAGGCCCTGACGGCCGCGGAGGGCGGGGACCTCGCCCCGGTCCACCGGCTGCTCGAGGCCGTCACGGATCCCTTCACCCCGGGCCCCGGGTTCGAGCGGTACGCGGAGCCGGGTCCGGCGGACGGGGCCCCGTTCGTCACCTACTGCGGCACCTGACCGCTTTCGTTGACGAAACGGACGCCTTCACCCCCGCGCCAGCGACTTGACCGGCACGGCCGGGTCCGCGAGCGCGGCGGGGTCCACCACGATCCCCCGGTCGATGATGCGCCGGCCGGCCTTGACGGTCATGGGGTCGTCGATCGACGCGGCCCCGCGCAGGGTCCCGTCCGCGGCCAGGGCGAAGCTCGCCACCACCGTCCCGCGCACTTCCCGGTCCACGATCCGCCCGCCGGCCGGCACTGTCATGTCCCCCACGGCCTCCACGTGGGCGTCGTACCGGTCGGACCAGAACCACGGGGCGCCTGGGGCGTCCGCCTGCTCCCCCAGGAGCGCCGCCGCGGCGGCCGCGCCGGAACGCAGGGCCGGCTCCCAGTGCCGCGACGGCGCCCACGCGGACTCCCGGGCGCGCGCGGCGTCGCCCACGGCCAGGATCCCAGGCACGGCAGTGCGGCCCATCGCGTCCGTGAGCACGCCGTCGGCCACGTCCAGACCGGCGTCCTCGGCGAGGGCGGTGTCCGGCACGGTGCCTCCGGCCAGCACCACGACGTCGGCGTCCACGGTCCGCCCGTCGTGGAGGTGGAGCCGGTGGGCGGCCGGCAGCGCGGCGCCACCGTCGGCGTCCCGGTGCTCGATCCAGGCCGCCCGGCCGACCTCGACCGCGACCCCGTGCTCGGCGTGCATCCGGTGCAGGCGGGCGGCCAGCGCCGGCCCGACCGCCGCGCGAGCCGGGGCGTCCGTCCCGGTCACGAGCGTCACCGCGGCGAGCGAGCGGCGCGCCGCGGCCGCGACCTCCGCCCCCGTGAAGCCGCCGCCCACGACCGCCACCTCGGTCCCGAACGTCAGGCGGTCGCGCAGGGTCTCGGCGTCGGCGCGGGTGCGCAGGGTGATCAGGTCCGGGTGGTCGGCACCGGCGACGTCGAGGGCCCGGGGTCGCCCGCCCGTGGCGAGCACGACCGCGTCCGCGTCCAGGACCCGCCCGGAGGCCGTCTCCACCCGGTGGGGCGCGGGGCCGCCGTCGGGGTGGACACCGCCCGGCACCACCCGGACCGCCAGGTCCTCCACCAGCTCCACCCCGTGCTCGGCGAACCACGCCAGCGGGGCGAGCAGCAGGCGGTGCGCGTCCGTGTCGCCGGTCAGGAACTCCTTGCTCAGGGGCGGCCGGTCATAGGGCACGCCCTGCGGGTCCACGAGGGCGATCCCGCCCGCGAAACCGCGGCGCCGCAGCTCGCGGACCACGGCGAAGCCCGCGACGCCGCCGCCCACCACCACGACCGAGCCGGGCACGCCCGCCGGGGCGTCGACGTCGTGGCTCATGCGCCGGGGACGAGGTAGAGCTGGCCCTCGCGCTCCTCGACGCGGTGCACGCCGACGCCCTTGGTAGCGGGCAGGCAGAGCGCCTCGCCGGTGCGCAGGCAGAACTGCGCGGCGTGCAGGGGGCACTCCACGCGGTCGTCCTCGAGCCAGCCCTCGGCCAGCGAGGCGTCCTCGTGGGTGCACGTGTCGTCGATCGCGTGGAACTCGCCCGCGTCCGTGTGGAACACCGCGACGTCGTCCCTCGTCCCCGCCGTCGCCGCCGGGACGACGATCGCCTCGCCCTCCGGGACGTCCGCCGCCGCGCCGATGTGGATCGACTCCGCCATGGTCTGCCTCCTCTGGTTCCCGGGCCGGGCGGCCCGTGGTGGTCTCCCGTCACCGTATCCCCCGGCGCGGACCCGGCACCCCTCCGCTGTGCCCCGCCCCGGTACCACACCGCGCCCACCTGTGAATGGATGAACCGGACATCACCGGGGCATGAAATCACCCGACAGGCCTTAGGAAACGGTTCCCAGGAATGGTCGATCACGCTACGATCACGACGGCTCTCCGGCCCTCATCCCGCCCGCACCACGCCACCGCCCCGGGGATGCGACACGGCCCGCGCTTGTCGCTCCTCGGGCACTCCACCTTCCGAAGGCATCCGCATGAAGATTCTCCCGCCGCGTTCCGCCGCGTCCCCCCGCCCGCTCGCGCCCGCCGTCGCGGTCGCCGCGCTCTCCGTCCTCGTCGGCGGCCTGCTCCCGCAGCAGCCGTCCGCGACCACGGAGGGCGCCCCCGACGTGCGCCCGCTCGACGACGCCGCCCGCGCCACGACCGTCGGCGCGGCCGCGACCCCCGCGTCGGCCGCTCCCGTCGAGGGCGCCGGCGTCGCGACCGTCCCGCAGGAGGGCGAGAACCTCGTCCCGGCTGAGGAGGCTCCGGCCGGCGTCGTGCTCGGCGAGCCCGTGGTGGACCGCCCGTTCACGGTGGCCGCCGCCGTGTGGGACGCCGCGGCGGACGACGCCGTCGAGCGCGTGGAGATCCGCGTGCGTCAGGACGGGGCCTGGGGTCCGTGGCAGGTCCTGGATCGGCCCGTCCTGCCCGAGGACGCCGCCCCCGCGCGCACCGGCACGGACCCGTTCGTCGCGTTCGGCGCGGACGGCGCCCAGCTGCGCGTGACCACCGTCGACGGCGCGGCCCCGGCCGGCCTCGAGCTGTCCCTCATCGACCCGGGCACGGCCGCCACGGACGAGACCGTTGCGAGCGCGCACCCGGCGGTGACCGCCGAGCAGGCCGCGGAGACGGCCGGCCTGCCCCGGGGCGTGAAGTCGAGCGCCGTCGTCGGGGGCGCGGAGCCCGCCGAGGGCCACACCGTGGCCACGGTCTCGGACGCCCGCGCGAAGATCCTCCCGGACGTGATCACCCGCGCACAGTGGGGCGCGGACGAGTCCTGGGCCGAGGACTCCCCGCAGTTCGACCAGGTGCGCGCGCTGACCATCCACCACACGGCCGGCACCAACGACTACACGCGCGCCCAGGCCGTGGAGCAGATGCGCGGCATCTACGCGTACTACACGAAGACCCTCGGCTGGGGCGACTTCCCGTACCACCTGATCACGGACCGCTTCGGCAACATCTACGAGGGCCGCCGCGGCGCCCTGGACTCGAACCCGCTGGGCACGCACGCGGGCGGGTTCAACCGGGGCACGATGGGCATCTCCACGATGGGCAACTACGACGTGGTCGCCCCGTCCGAGGAGGTCGTGGACGCGATGGCCCGCGCCACCGCCTACTACCTGTACCGCGACGGCATCGACGCGCGCGGCCGGGTCACCCTGACCTCGGGCGGCAGCACGAAGTACGCCGCGGGCACCCCCGTCACCGTGGACACGATCTTCCCGCACCGGGCCACGTCCGCGACCGCGTGCCCGGGGCAGCACCTGATGGCCCGCTTCGACGACCTGCGGGACCGCGCCGAGGCCATCGCGACGGCGGCCGGCCAGCCGCCGACACCGGCCACCCCGGCTCCGACGCCGGCCCCGACGACCGCGCCGTCGACCGCCGGCACGTACACGGTGCAGCCGAACGACGGCTGGTGGACCATCGCCCGCCGCACCGGCGTGCCCGCGGCCACCCTCCAGGAGCTCAACGGCATGACCGAGTCGACCGTGCTCCACCCGGGCATGGTGCTGCGCACCGTCGCCGACCCGACCGCCCCGGAGCCCACCCCGATCACCACCGGCACCTACACGGTGCAGCCGAACGACGGCTGGTGGGTCATCGCCCGACGGACCGGCGTCAGCGCCGCGGAGCTCCAGCGGCTCAACGGCATGACGGCGTCGACCGTCCTGCACCCGGGGATGGTGCTCATCACGGCCGCCACGGCGCCGGCCTCCCCGCCCGCGCCTGCCCCGGCCCCGGCCCCCGCCCCGGGCACGTACACGGTCCGCGAGGGCCACGGCTGGTGGATCATCGCCCACCGCACCGGCGTGACGATGGAGACCCTCCAGCGCCTCAACGGCATGACCGCGACCACCGTGCTGCACCCGGGGATGGTGCTGCGGACCGGCCAGACCGCCTCCGCCCCGGCGCCCTCGCCCGCCACGTACGTGGTCCAGGCGAACGACGGCTGGTGGCTCATCTCCCAGCGCACGGGCGTCTCCATGGAGCGCCTGCAACGCCTCAACGGCATGACGGTCTCGACCATGCTCCACCCGGGCATGGTGCTGCGCACCGCCTGAGCGCCCCGCCGGGACGACGTCGGCCCGCACCTGCGCGTGACGGTGCGGGCCGCCGTCGTCGGTTGAGTTATCACCGGTCGCAGGCCGCTGCACCCGGGATAAGTCAACCGGCGTTCCCCCGAGGCACGAGTGGGACGCCGAGGACGCCCTCGTGGCGCTGCGCCGCTGAGCGGCCGTCACAGTCCCTCCCCCTCGGCCCCCGGACGGCCCCGGGCCCCGCCTGCGGCCTACCCTGGAGGAGCCCGACCCGGGCCGCGACCGAGTCACGAGGAGATGAGACGAGCGCATGACCCGCCTGCCCGGTCTGCGTCCCCCGCGGTTCCTGGACCCGTGGCGTCGCCCGCTGGCCCCCCGTCTGCCCTGGCACGTGGTCCTCGCGGCCTCGATCGCGGGGGCACTGACCATCGCCACCCTCAGCCTCGGCGAGGACCTGGCCTCCGTGCCGCTGCTGGTGGGCGCCTTCGGCTCGTCCTGCGTGCTCGTGTTCCTCGTGCCGCACGGCCCGCACTCCCACCCTGCCAACGTGCTCGTGGGGCACGTGGTCTCGGCCGCATGCGGGATCGCCGTGATCTCCGTGCTGCCCCTGGCCTGGTACTCGCTCGCGGCCGGCATGGGCCTGGCGATGGCCGTCATGGCCGGGCTTCGCGTGATCCACGCCCCCGCGGGCGCCACCGCGCTGACGGTCATGCTGAGCAACGCGGACTGGCACTACCTGGTCACCCCGGTGCTCGCCGGGGCGCTGGTCCTCACCGCGTGCGCGCTGCTGTACCGCCGCCTGATGTGGCGGGTGATCGGGCCGGCGGAGTGAGCCCACGCCGGGCCAGGGCCGCCACGGTCAACGCCGGATGCTCCGCGTCGAACGCGGAGAGGACCCGGATCAGCCGGTCAAGCGTACTGCTCACGCCGGCCCGCTCACGTCAGGAAGTCGCGCGCGACCTCGAGGAAGCGGTCGTTGGCCTCCTTCTCGCCGATGCTCACGCGCACGCCCTCGCCCGCGAACGCCCGGACGGACAGGGCCCGGGCCTGGGCGGCCTCGGCGAACGCCTGTGTGCGCTCCCCGAGCGGCAGCCACACGAAGTTAGCCTGCGAGGCGGGCAGGTCCCAGCCGGCCTCGGCCAGGGCGGCGGCGACGCGCTCGCGCTCGTCGACGACGATCTGCACGCGCTCGAGGACCTCGTCCAGGTGCTCGAGCGAGGCGATCGCGGCCTCCTCGGCCACCGTGGACACCGCGAACGGGGTGGCCACGGTGCGCAGGGCCTTGGTGATCTCCGGCTGCGAGACCGAGTAGCCCACGCGCAGGTTGGCCAGGCCGTGCGCCTTTGAGAAGGTGCGCAGCACGACGACGTTCGCGTGCTTGCGGTACATCTCCAGGCCCTTGACCGCGTCCTCGTCGCGGACGAACTCCACGTACGCCTCGTCGATGACCACGAGGATGTGCGCGGGCACGCGCGCCAGGAAGTCTTCGACCTCGGCGGTGGTGAGCACGGGGCCGGTCGGGTTGTTGGGGGTGCAGAGCAGGATCACGCGGGTGCGCTCCGTGATCGCCTCCAGCATGGCCGGCAGGTCGTGGCGGTGGTCCGCGGTGAGCGGCACCTGCACGTCCACGGCACCGGCGGTGCGGACCACGATCGGGTAGGCCTCGAAGGAGCGCCACGCGAAGATCACCTCGTCGCCCTCCCCGGCCTCGCCGTGGCCGGCGAAGGCGGTGATGACCTGGGCCAGGGCGCCGAGGGAGCCGGCGCCGGTCACGACGTCGTCCGCCGGGACGTCCAGGTGTGCGGCCAGGGCCTGGCGCAGGCTGGTGGAGAGGGTGTCCGGGTAGCGGCAGAGGGTGCTGGGCGCGCCCTCCGGGCCGGTCACGACCTGACGCACCCGGTCGATCACGCCGGGCACGGGCGCGTAGGGGTTCTCGTTCGAGGAGAGCTTGTAGGGGTGCAGGCCCGGGACGGCGACCGGCGGCTTGCCGGCGGCGTACGGCGGCAGCATGCCGACCTTCTTGTGGGGCGCGACCACGGCGGGCGTCTGCTGTGCGTCATCAGTCATGGCCACCAGGGTAATGCGGGCCGCGGACGCTGTGATCCGCCCCACGGGCCCCGGGCTCAGGCTGCGCCGAAGGCGACGGCGACGGCCCGGGCCGCCTCACCGAGCCGGTCTCCGAGGCGTGCCGGGTCCTCCGGCCGCGTCGCGTAGACCACGGCGAGGGCGGCGGGCAGCTGGCCCGGGACCCGCAGCGGCACGGCCACCGAGGAGACGCCGGTGATGACCTCGTCGGAGCTGACGGCCCAGCCGCGCTCCCGCACGTCGTCGAGCTCGGGCCGCTCGGGCGCGGCCTCGCCGGGCAGCCGCGCCCACTCCTGTCCGGTCAGGGCGACGGCGATCGCCATCCCCGGCGCACCGACCCCGAGGGGGTGCCGGGTCCCCGGCCGCTGCGTGACGAGGTTGCCGCTGGGCGGCTCGGCCGTGGCCAGGGTGAGGCAGTGGGCCCCGTCCCACACCACCAGGAACGCGGTCATGCCCAGGTCCGTGGAGACGGCCGTCAGGTGCGGCATGGCCGCCGCGCGCAGATCCTGCTCCACCCGGCGGGCGAGGACGGCCAGGCCGGGGGCGGCGTGGACGCGGCCGAGGCCGTCGCGGCGCAGCAGGCCGTGGGCCTCGAAGGTGCGCAGCATGCGGTAGGCGACCGAGCGATGGACGCCCAGGCCGTCGGCGAGGTCGGCGATGGTGGGTGGCTCGGGCGCCTCCACGACGGTCTCGAGCAGGGTGAGCGCGCGGGAGAGGGCCTGGGAGGGCGCGCCCTCCCGGACCGGGCCGCCGTCGTGCTCCGCCATCCGTGCTCCTCGCCTCGCGTGCCGGACGTGACGCGCCCGGGGCGTAGTCGACCCGCGCGCCTGTTGTGAACCCGGTCACGTCCGCGTACAGTCTGGCACACATGTGTTCCCAGGGGGAACACCGTGTTCTCTGAGAGAACACACCGTCGGGTGGCACGCGCGCCGCGCAGCGACATCCCCCGCAGCGAAAGGACCCCCATGCTCTTCCACCACCACGGCTATGTCTCCACGAACCCGCGCGTCCAGGTGGCGGCCGGCATCGGCCTGGACCGCCCCGCCGAGCTGCCGGACGAGATGGACGTGCTGATCGTCGGCTCGGGCCCGGCCGGCATGATCGCCGCCGCCCAGCTCGCGATGTTCCCGGACGTCCACACCCGCATCATCGAGCGCCGCCCCCACCGCCTCGAGATCGGCCAGGCGGACGGCATCCAGGCCCGCTCCGTGGAGACCTTCCAGGCCTTCGGCTTCGCGAGCGAGATCATCGACGAGGCCTTCGACCTGACCTCCATGGCGTTCTGGAACCCGGCCGGGGACGACGCGGACACGATCGTGCGCACCTCGCTGGCCGAGGACGACCCGGAGGGCGTCTCCGAGTTCCCGCACCTGATCGTGAACCAGGCCCGCATCCTGGACTGGTTCGCCGAGTACATGAAGAACTCCCCCACCCGCGCGCGGCCGGACTACGGCTGGGCGTTCGAGACCCTCGAGGACACGAACGACGGCGAGCACCCCGTGCTCGTGACCCTGCGCCGCACCGTGGACGCCGAGGGCAACGCCCTCGAGGACCCCGCCTCGGGTCCGACCCGCCAGGTGCGCGCCAAGTACGTGGTGGGCGCGGACGGCGCGGGCTCTCGCGTCCGCAAGGCGATCGGCCACACCCTGACCGGCGACGCCGCGAACCACGCGTGGGGCGTCATGGACGCGCTGGCCGACACGGACTTCCCGGACATCCGCACCAAGTGCGCGATCCACTCGTCCAGCGGCTCGATCCTCCTGATCCCCCGCGAAGGCGGCCACCTGTTCCGCATGTACGTGGACCTCGGCGAGGTCCCGGCGGACGACAACCACAAGGTGCGCCAGACCCCGCTCGAGGAGATCATCCGCCGGGCCCAGCAGATCCTGCGCCCCTACACGCTGGACGTGAAGGAGGTCGCCTGGCATTCGGTGTACGAGGTGGGCCACCGCCTCACCTCGGGCTTCGACAACCGCGAGCGCGTGGCCCACCCCAACGTGTTCCTGCTCGGCGACGCCTGCCACACCCACTCCGCGAAGGCCGGCCAGGGCATGAACGTGTCCATGCAGGACGGCTGGAACCTCGGCTGGAAGCTGGGCCAGGTGCTCTCCGGGATGGCCCCGGTCGAGCTCGTGCCGACCTACTCGGAGGAGCGCAAGGAGATCGCCAAGAACCTGATCGACTTCGACAAGGAGTGGTCGACGCTCATGGCCAAGCCCACCTCCGAGCTGGGCGACCCGAACGAGGTGGCCGAGTTCTACACGAAGACCGCCGAGTTCCCGGCCGGCTTCATGACGGAGTACCGGCCCTCCCTCCTCACCACGGACGCCACCGGTCAGGCGCTGGCGCAGGGCTACCCCATCGGCAAGCGCTTCAAGTCGGCGCTGGTGGAGCGCTCGTGCGACACCAACGTCAAGCACCTGGGCCACCTGCACCGCGCGGACGGCCGTTGGCGCGTGTACGTGTTCGCCGACGCCGCCTCCCCGCGCGCCGAGGATTCGAAGGTGGCGGCGTGGGCGAAGGCGATCGAGGAGGACCCGCGGTCCTTCCGCAACCGCCACACCCCGTCGGACGGGCCGGAGGACGCCCGCTTCGACATCAAGGTCGTGTACCAGCAGAAGCAGACCGAATTCGCCCACCCAGACGTGCCGTCGGTCTTCTGGCCGACCACCGGCTCCCTCGGCCTGCACGACCTGAACAACATCTTCGCCACGTGCCGGCCCACGCACGGTGAGGACATCTTCGAGGCCCGCGGCATCAGCCGTGACGGCGCCGTCGTCGTGGTCCGCCCGGACCAGTACGTCTCCGGCGTCTTCGGCCTGGACGAGGTCGACCGCCTGAACGCGTTCTTCGCGGGTGTGCTGCTCGACGCGAACTGAGCGGGCAGCGGCGGGCGCCCCGCCGCCGGCGCGCTCACCGGGATCCCGGGGGCAGGTGGCCCCGCTCGGGCGGCGTGCGGCGCAGGCGCACCGCCCGGCTCGAGGCCACGGTGCCGGCGGTCAGCCCGGCCAACGCGGCGGAGAGCCCGGCGACCTCCGCCCGGGACGCGGGCTCGGCGGCCTCGAACTGCCGGATCAGGTCCACCTGGACGTCGAAGTCGTGGGCGACGCCCAGGTCGTCCTCGACCGCCAGCGGAGAGGCGGTCCGGAAGCCACCCCCGGGCGCATCCCATCCGTGGCCGGCCGGGTGGAAGACCACCTCGGCCCGGCGCGACGAGACGGGGGTGGGCGCCCCGTCCGCGGCGACGGCCAGGTCCCCGTCCGAGGAGAACTCCAGCACCGCGGTCCGCCCGGTCTCCACCGCGTTGCCGGACGGAGCCCCGATCGTCATGACGCCGGCCACGGGATACACGGACGTGAAGTCCTCGCGCCCGGCCAGGTTGACGGCGTGCACCCCGCCCTGGGAGTAGCCGGCAAGGACGAGCGGGGCGCCGTGCGGGACGCCGGCCGCCTCGAGCGCCGCCCGCACCGCCGGGGCCGTGACCTCGGACCCGGAGCCGAGGGCGTCCAGCAGCCCGCCGGCGTCCCACGGGTCGGTCGACTCGGGATCCGGGATCAGGCCGCCGCGGGTGCCCGGCAGGCCCACCACCCAGGCGCGGCTCCCGTTCCCTCGCACCACCTCCGTGACCGTGAGGTCCCCGTCCCCCTCCTCGCGCGGGATGAGCGAGGCCAGCCCCGTGGCCGAGCCGTCCAGCAGGGCGGGCGCCGTCGGCCGGTCCTGCGGTGCCCCGTGCAGGGTCACCGCGCCCTGGGGCGCCGCGCCGGCGAGGGTCAGGGCGTCCGCCGCCACGGTCCACGCCTCGTCCGGGGAGACCCGCAGCGCCTCGGTGAGGTCCGACGCGGCATCCGCCCCCTTCTTCGCCGCGGAGGAGACGGGCCGTTTCAGCACCCGCTTCTGCGCCCTCGTCAGCATCTTCACGTCGATCCGCGCCAGGGCCGCGAGCAGGGGGAATCCGGCGGCCGTGAGCAGGGCGGCCACGATGGCCTCGGGCACCGCCTGGACGAGGTCCTGCACGAGCCGTTCCGCCTCGCGGGTGGTGAGGCCGTCATGGCCGTCCCGCCAGAGCAGCGCCGGCAGCTCCTCCAGGGAGGCGTCCTCGGCGGCCGTGATGCCGGCCGCCGCGCGCTCGGCCTCCTCGTAGCGGGCCGCCGCCGAGAGCAGGTCACGGTGCAGCTCGGCGCACTGCTCCGACAGGCTCCGCACCCGACCGACCGCCTCCACCAGCCGGTCCTGCAGCAGGGCGGCGGAGGCGAGCCACGCGGCCGACCGGCCCAGCCCGAAGGCGGCCGCGTCGACCTGCCACGAGGCTCCGGCCGCCTCGTCGGCGGCGTGCTCGTGCCGCCCGGCCACGACGCGCATCTCCTCGGCCTCCGCGTAGATCGAGCCCGGGCCGCCGTGCGTGCTGAAGGCCACCGCCCCCGGGCCGGCACCCCTCCCGCCGGTCACGCCGCCACCGCCAGCGAGCGCAGGGCGGCCAGCGCCGTCTCCTCGGCCGCCCGCTGACGGGCCTCGGCGTCCCGGCGTGCGTCCTCCGCCTCCCGCTCGGCGGTGGCCCGCAGGGCGAGCCACTCCCCGGCCTCCCGTTCGAGCTCCGCCGCCAGGGTCGCCGCCCGCCGCACGGCCTCCCCATAGGCGCCGGCGGCCTCCCCGCGCCATGCCGTGTGCATCGCCGAGCGCACGTCCGTGGCGGCGCTGACCAGCCCGCCCAGCGCCGTGCGCAGCTGCGTCTGGGCCACGGCGAGGTCGGCGAGGGCCTGCTCGGCGGCCTCCCGCTCGCGCCGGGCGGGGTCGGCCCACGCGGCCAGGCGGGCGGCGTCGTCGTCGAGTCCGACGGCCCGCAGGGCCGTGGCGATCTGCTGAGGTCCGATGAGGGGTGACATGCGGCCACCGTAGGGAGGGCCCGGGTCCCGCGACCGCGGCGGGGGACGATCCGGGGATGGGGGACGCCGTCGGGACGCCTGTGCAGGAGCGAACCGTCCCGCACCGTCCCGGCGGCCGCGTCGCCCCCGGGTCGCGCCGGCTCCGGCGTGTTGACCGAGGTCACACCCTGGCCTATCCTGAACGAGCGGTCAGTAATTCGGTGCGCCCCGGTGCGCCCTGACCACGGAACCAGCCCGCACTCAGCGTGAGGTGATCCCCATGACGCAGACCAGCTCCCCCCAGCACCTGGCCTCCGTCCCGTCCCCCGAGGATGCGGCCGGCCAGGAGAACTTCGATCGCCTGATCGCGGAGGACTCGCGCATCGAGCCCCGCGACTGGATGCCCGAGGCGTACCGCAAGTCCCTGACCCGCCAGGTCTCCCAGCACGCGCACTCCGAGATCATCGGCATGCAGCCGGAGGCCAACTGGATCACCCGCGCCCCCTCCCTGAAGCGCAAGGCGATCCTGATGGCCAAGGTCCAGGACGAGGCCGGCCACGGCCTGTACCTGTACTCCGCCGCCGAGACCCTCGGCACCCCGCGGGACGAGCTGAACGAGCAGCTGCTCTCCGGCCGCGCGAAGTACTCCTCAATCTTCAACTACCCGGCCCGCACCTGGGCGGACATGGGCGCGATCGGCTGGCTCGTCGACGGCGCCGCGATCTGCAACCAGGTGCCGCTGTGCCGCGCCTCCTACGGCCCGTACGGCCGCGCGATGGTGCGCATCTGCAAGGAGGAGTCGTTCCACCAGCGCCAGGGCTGGGAGATCCTCTACGAGCTCTCGCACGGCACCCCGGAGCAGAAGCAGATGGCCCAGGACGCCGTGGACCGCTTCTACGGCCCGGCCCTGCAGATGTTCGGCCCGCCGGACGAGGACTCCCCCAACTCCCGCCAGTCCATGGCCTGGAAGGTCAAGCGCTTCTCCAACGACGACCTGCGCCAGCGCTTCGTGGACATGATCGTCCCGCAGGCCGAGGCCCTCGGCCTCACCCTGCCGGACCCGGACCTGAAGTGGAACGAGGAGCGCGGCCACTACGACTTCGGCGAGCTGGACTGGGACGAGTTCATGTCCGTGATCAAGGGCGACGGCCCCATGAACACCCAGCGCATGGCCCGCCGCATCCAGGCCCACGAGGAGGGCGCCTGGGTCCGCGAGGCCGCCGCCGCCTACGCCCGCCGCCAGGCCGAGCAGAACGCGCCGGCCGAGACCCACCTGATCGGAGCCTGACCCATGAGCGAGACCACCGCCGCCTCCCACGCCTGGCCCCTGTGGGAGGTCTTCGTCCGCGCCAACCGCGGCCTCTCCCACGTGCACGCCGGCTCGCTGCACGCCCCGGACGCCACCCTGGCGCTGCGCAACGCGCGTGACCTGTACACCCGCCGCAACGAGGGCACCTCCGTGTGGGTCGTCCCGGCCGAGGCCATCGCGGCCTCCGACCCGGACTCCAAGGGCGGCTTCTTCGAGTCCGCGCAGGGCAAGTCCTACCGTCACGCCACCTACTACCAGCAGTCCGAGGGGGTGCCGCACCTGTGAGCTTCGCGACCAACGACTCCGCCACGAGGCACTCCGCGGGCGTGGCCATCACCGCGGAGGAGATCGCGGCGGGCGAGCAGAAGGCGAGCGACGACGTCGCCCGCTACGCGCTCGCCCTCGGTGACGACGCCCTGATGCTCGGCCAGCGCCTGTCCTGGTGGATCTCGCGCGCCCCGGAGCTCGAGGAGGACATCGCCCTGGGCAACATCGCCCTGGACCTCGTGGGCCACGCCCGCTTCCTCCTCTCCTACGCCGGCACGGCGTGGGGCAAGACCGAGGACGAGCTCGCGTACTTCCGCGACGAGGAGGAGTTCCGCTCCGTCCGCCTCGTGGAGGCCGAGAACGGCGACTTCGCCAAGACCATCGCCCGCCAGCTGTACTACTCGTTCTACTCGTACGAGCTGTACACCCGCCTGCGCGAGTCCACGGACCCCACGCTCGCCGCCATCGCGGACAAGGCCCTCAAGGAGGTCCTGTACCACCAGGACCACGCCGCCCTGTGGCTGCAGCGCCTGGGCCTGGGCACCGAGGAGTCGAAGCGCCGCATGCAGCGCGGCCTGGACGAGCTGTGGCCCTACGTGGCCGAGCTCTTCCACGACGACGACGTCGTCCGCGCCCTCGCCGAGCAGGGCGTCGCCGTGCTGCCGTCCTCGCTGGAGGAGCCCACGATGACCCGCATCCGCGCGGCCATCGAGGAGGCCGGCCTGACCGTGCCGACGACGGGCACCGCCCGCGGCGGCGACCGTTCCGGCGCCATGAGCGAGTACCGCGGGTACATCCTCGCGGAGATGCAGTCACTGGCGCGCCGTCACCCGGGAGCGACCTGGTGACCACCGTCAGCGAGCTGCGCCCCGCCGATCCCGCCGACGCGCGGGTCTGGGATGCGGCCTCCACCGTGCACGACCCGGAGATCCCCGTGCTGTCCATCGCGGACCTGGGGATCCTCCGGGAGGCACGGGTCGAGGGCGAGAGGGCCGTCGTCGTCATCACGCCCACCTATTCCGGCTGCCCCGCCATGGACACCATCACCACGGACGTCACCCGCGCGCTCGGGCGCGCCGGGTTCCCCGACGCCGAGGTGCGCCTGGTGCTCCAGCCGGCGTGGACCACGGACTGGATGACGGACGAGGGCAGGGCCAAGCTCAACGAGTACGGCATCGCCCCGCCCGTCGCGCGCACCACGGACGGCCCGATCAGGATCGGCATGGCTGTGAAGTGCCCGCGCTGCCACTCCCTGAACACCCGCGAGATCACCCGCTTCGGCTCCACCTCCTGCAAGGCCCTCTACACCTGCCGGGAGTGCCTCGAGCCCTTCGACTACTTCAAGGTGCACTGATGACCGAGACCACCGACGCCCCCACCACCGGCAAGCGCCGCGCCACGTTCAACACCCTCGAGGTGTCCGAGCTGCGCCGCCTGACCGACGACGCCGTGGAGGTCACCTTCGCGGTGCCCGAGGAGCTCGCCGACGACTACGACTACGTGCCGGGCCAGTACGTGGCCCTGCGCAAGGAGCTCGACGGCGCCGAGGTGCGCCGGTCCTACTCGATCTGCGCCGTCCCGAAGCGCGGTGAGATCCGCGTGGCCGTGAAGAAGGACATCGGCGGCACGTTCTCCACGTGGGCCAACGAGAGCCTCGAGGTCGGCGAGAGGATCGACGTGATGAACCCGCAGGGCGCGTTCACGTCCCGCACGCACGTCACCTCCCTCAACGACGCCCAGAAGGTGGCGGCGGAGAAGGTCGCGGAGAAGAAGGACACGCACCTGGTGGCGTTCGCGGCCGGCTCGGGCATCACCCCGATCATGGCGATCGCCAAGGCCGTGCTCGCGGCCTCCGAGTCCTCGCGCTTCGACCTGGTCTACGCGAACCGCTCCGCCATGGACGTGATGTTCGCCGAGGAGATCGGCGACCTCAAGGACAAGTACCCGGCCCGGTTCACGGTGCACCACGTGCTCTCCCGAGAGCAGCGCGTGTCCCCGCTGCTCTCCGGTCGCATCGACGAGGACAAGCTCACCACCCTCCTGGACCGCGTGATCGACGTGGAGGGCACCGACGAGTGGTTCCTCTGCGGCCCGTTCGAGCTCGTGCAGCTCACCCGTGAGACGCTCGCCGCCCGCGGCGTGTCCGAGGACGACGTGCGCTTCGAGCTGTTCACCACCGGCCGCCCGGAGAACCCCCAGGGCCACTCCGGCCGTGTGGTGGAGGTGGACCCGAAGGGCGACAACGTGACCATCGAGTTCAACCTCGACGGCCTCACCGCCAAGGTCGAGTCCCCCAAGTCCGCCCACGAGACCGTCCTCAACGCGGCGCTGCGCGTCCGCTCGGACGTGCCCTTCGCGTGCGCCGGCGGCGTGTGCGGCACCTGCCGCGCCAAGGTCGTCGACGGCGCCTACGAGATGGACGAGAACTACGCGCTCGAGAAGGACGAGGTGGAGAAGGGCTACGTGCTCACGTGCCAGACCCGCCCGACCTCCGACTCGATCACGCTGGACTTCGACGCCTGAGCGCCCGCCCACGAGACCGAAGGAGCCCCCGATGATCGAGATCACCGTCGAGAACGGCGTCGCCGAGATCGTGCTGGACGCCCCCCAGAGGATGAACGCCCTGGACGAGGCCGCGCTGGCCGAACTCCAGGCCGCCTACGAGCGGGCCGCCGCCGGCGTCGAGTCCGGCGAGGTCCGGGCCGTGCTGCTGCGCGGCGAGGGCCGCGGGTTCTGCGCGGGCCGCGACATCTCCGCCGTGGTCCCGGCCGAGGACGACGCCACCGCCTACCTGCGGGACAGGGTCACCCCGGTGCTGCGGGCCATGTCCGAGATCCCGGTGCCCACCTTCGCGGCGGTGCAGGGCGCCTGCCTGGGCGTGGGCCTGGGCCTCGCGATCGCCACGGACGTGGTGTACGTGGCCGAGGACGCGAAGATCGGCTCGCCGTTCGCGAACCTCGGGGCCACCCTGGACTCGGGCGGCCACTGGCTGTTCACCGAGCGCCTGGGCGCGCACCGCACCCTGGACCTGATCTACACGGCCGAGCTCCTCTCGGGCGCCGAGGCCGTCCAGGCCGGGCTGTTCTCCCGGGCCCTGCCCGCGGACGAGCTGCTCGAGTTCACCCGTGCCAAGGTCGCTCAGGTGGCCTCCGGCGCGACCCTCGCGTTCCGCGCGTCGAAGGAGCTCGTGGCCCAGGTCCGCGACCACCGCGTGGGCCTGTGGGAGTCCCTCGACGCGGAGAACATCGCCCAGGGCGAGCTCTGCGGCACTGCGGACTACGCCGAGGGCTTCCAGGCCTTCCAGGAGAAGCGGAAGCCGGAGTTCACCGGCCGCGGCTGAGCCGCCGCACCCCGCCACCGACGACGGCGCCGCACCCTTCGCACGAGGGGCGCGGCGCCGTCGTCGTCCCGGCCCGGCCGCGTCACATTCCCGTCATCAGCCCGGATCGTGGCGTGAGTCACAGAGGATCGTATACGGTGACGGGTGTCACTTCCCGACCGAGCGGTCGGGCGCCACACCGTCCCGTCGCCGCCTCACGGCCGGCCGCTTCCCCGCATCCCAGGAGCACCCATGAGCCACACCGTCGCATCCCCCGCGGCGCCCGTCCCCGCGCGTGACCGCCGCGAGGAGCGTAAGGTCATCGCCGGCACCGTCGTCGGCACCACCATCGAGTGGTACGACTTCTTCATCTTCGCCCAGGCCACCGCACTCGTCTTCGCCGCCCTCTTCTTCCAGCCGATGGGCGAGAGCGGCTCCCAGATCGCCGCATGGGTCACCCTCGGCATCTCCTTCCTCGTCCGCCCGCTCGGCGCGATCATCGCCGGCCACCTCGGCGACCGCTTCGGCCGCAAGCTCGTGCTGTCCCTCACGCTGATCGGCATGGGCCTGGCCACCACCCTCATCGGCCTGCTGCCCACCTACGCCCAGATCGGCGTGTGGGCCCCGATCCTGCTCGTCGCGCTGCGCCTGCTGCAGGGCCTGTCCGCCGGCGGCGAGTGGGGCGGCGCGGCGCTGCTGTCCGTGGAGCACGCCCCCCACGGCAAGCGCGGCCTGTTCGGCTCCGCCCCGCAGATCGGCGTGCCGCTGGGCATGATCCTGGCCACCGGCGTGCTGTTCATCGTGCGCTCCACCATGTCCGAGGAGCAGTTCCTCACCTGGGGCTGGCGCATCCCGTTCCTGATCTCCGTGGTGCTGATCGTCGTCGGCTACCTGATCCGCAAGGCCGTGGAGGAGTCCCCGGTCTTCAAGGAGATGCAGCAGCTCAAGGTGGACGAGTCCGCCCCGCTGGGCGAGCTCTTCCGGCACCACACCAAGGAGGTCATCCTCGCCGCCGTGATCTTCGCCGCGAACAACGGCGTCGGCTACCTGCTCATCGCGTGGTTCTCGAAGTACGGCGGTCCGAAGGGTCTGGGCATGACCTCCTCCGAGGTGCTCATCGCGAGCCTCGTCGGCGGCGTCGGCTGGTTCATCTTCACCCTGCTCGGCGGCTGGGTCTCGGACAAGATCGGCCGCAAGCTGACCTTCGTCCTCGGCTACGGGTTCCTGATCGTCTGGGCCTTCCCGCTGTTCGGGCTGCTCAACACCGCGTCTCTGCCGCTGTTCTCGCTGGGCCTGTTCGTCCTGACGCTCGGCCTGGGTCCGTCCTACGGCCCGCAGTCGGCGATGTACGCCGAGATGTTCCCGGCCCGCGTCCGCTTCTCCGGCGTCTCCATCGGCTACGCGCTCGGCACCATCATCGGCGGCGCCTTCGCCCCGCTGCTCGCCGACCAGCTCGTGAAGACCGGCTGGGAGAACGTGGCCTGGTACATCATCGTGATCTCCGCGATCTCGCTCATCGCCGTCCTGTTCGTCCCCAAGGGAATCCAGGACCGCGAGCTGCACGACGAGCAGGTCGTCGCCACCCGCTCCCACCCGGTGGTCCCGGCCTGATCCGGCCCGCCTGACGGGCTTCGCCCGTCCCCACCCCACGACGACGGCGCGTCCTCCTCCGGAAGGGCGCGCCGTCGTCGTGCGCGGCCGGACCGCGGGGTCAGGCCCCGGGCCGGTCGAATGCGAACACCTCGCCGAGGCCGCCCCACTCGTTCCGGCCGAGCCGCGTCACCGGGTCCAGACGCCGCGCGTCGGGCAGGCGGTGGCCGCGCGCGTCGGTGACGAGCACGTCCTCGGCCACGGCCAGGTGCACCACGCGCCCGAACATCACGACACCGTCCCCCGCCTCGACCGTGCGGTCCAGGACACACTCGAACACCGCCGGGGAGGCGGCCACCCGGGGCGCATCGACGGCGACCCCCGGCTCCGCCTCGAGCCCGCCCAGCGCGAACTCGTCCACCTCGGGGCCGACGACGGCGGACGTCGCGTTGGCGGCCTCGGCGAGCGCGCGGTCGATGATCGAGACGGTGAACTGCCCCATGGCCTCGACGTTCGTCAGGGTGTCCTTGCGCCCCGTGGAGGAGACCACGAGGATCGGCGGCTCGTTGGAGACCATTGTGAAGAACGAGTGCGGGGCGAGGTTCGCCACGCCCTCGGCCGACCGGCTGCCGACCCAGGCAATGGGCCGCGGCACGAGCATGGTCTTCATGAGGCGGACGGCGTCGCCGGCGGGCAGGCCGTCGACGGGGAACTCGGCGCGGGGGCGGGTCTGGCTCATCGCCCCAGTATCCCCCGCGGGGTCCGGCCGGACCGGGTCCGGACGGCGCGGAGGCCCGCAGACACGCCGTTGCGTCGGGGACGAAGCGGCGCGTCTGCGGGCCTCCTCGAAGGGCGGGCCGGGTCAGACGCTGATCGACTTGGCCTCGGCCATCTCCTTCAGGCCCAGCTCGCCGAACTCGCGGCCCATGCCGGACTGCTTGACACCGCCGAACGGCACGCGCGGATCGATGGCGCCGTGCTTGTTGATCCACACGGAGCCGGCCTCCAGGCGCAGGGCGACCTCCTTCGCGCGCTCGACATCCGGCGACCACACCGACGCGCCGAGGCCGACCTCGAGCCCGTTGGCCCACGCGATGGCCTGCTCGAGGTCCGTGTAGCGCACGATCGGCAGGGCGGGGCCGAACTGCTCCTCGGCCACGAGCGGGTTGTCGTTGTCGATGTCCGCCACGAGGGTGGTGGGGTAGAAGTAGCCCGGCGCGGACCCGTCCGGATCGCCGCCGAGCAGGACCCGCGCGCCGCCGTCCTTCGCCGCCTGCACGAGGCGGGCGACGATGTCGTACTGCGCCTTGTTCTGCAGCGGGCCGAGCACGTTCTGCTCCTCGAGCCCGTTGCCCATCGGCATCGCCCGCGCCACGGCCACGAGCTCCTCGCACACCGCGTCGTAGAGGGCGTCCGACACGTACAGGCGCTTCAGGGCCGCGCAGGTCTGGCCCGTGTTGATGAACGCGCCCCAGAACAGGCCCTCCGCGATCGCCTTCGGGTCGGCGTCGTCCAAGACGATGCCGGCGTCGTTGCCGCCGAGCTCGAGGGTGATGCGCTTGAGGTCGTCGGCGGCGCCCTTCATGATCGCCTTGCCCGTGGCGGTGGAGCCGGTGAAGGTGATCTTGTCGATCCCGCCGTGCGCGGTGAACGCGCGGCCGAGCTCGCCGTCGCCGGCCAGGACCTGCAGGACGCCCTCCGGGAGGGCCTGGTTCATCACGTGCGCCAGCGCCAGCACGGACAGCGGGGTGTACTCGGAGGGCTTGAGCACCACGGTGTTGCCCATGCGCAGCGCCGGGGCGATCTGCCAGACGGAGATCATCATGGGCCAGTTCCATGGGCCGATGCCGCCGACGACGCCGATCGGCGCCCAGTGCAGCTCGGCGCGGCCGGACTCGTCATCCACGAGCACCTCGGGCTCGATCTCGAACGCGGCGGTCGCACGGGTCCAGGCGACGCAGCCGCCGACCTCGAAGGCCGCGTTGGGGCCGTTCTTGACCGGTTTGCCCTGCTCCCGGGAGAGCAGCTCGGCGAGGGCCTCGGCGCTCGCCTCGATCGCGTCCGCGGCGCGGTTCAGGGCGGCGCTGCGCTCGGCGTGGGGCAGCTTCGCCCAGTCGCGCTGGGCGGTGCGGGCCCGCTCGACGGCGGCGTCGAGGTCCGCCGTCGTGCTTTGCGGGGCGTGCCCGATCAGCTCGCCCGTGGCGGGGTCCTTGATCTCGGCGCCGGCGCCCTCGGGGGCGGCGACGGCGGCGAGGAGGTCGGCGTAGGTCAGGGTCTCGGTCATGGGGTTGCCTCTCGTACGGGGTCGGAGTGGTCTGTGGTCGAGGTCAGTGTGGGGCTCAGGAGAGCTCGCCGCCACGGGCGATGCCCGCGTAGGTGGCGGGTCGGCGGGCCTTCAGCCAGAGGGCCCAGGCCGTGCCGAGCGCGCCGGGCGCCACAACGAGCGCCGGCAGCAGCCAGCTCAGCGGGGTGGGGCCGTCCGCGCCGAGCAGCACGGGGAAGTTCACCATCGTCAGCACGAACAGGGCGAGCAGGCCGACGGCGGCGAGCGCGGGGGCGACGACCCGGGTGAACACGCCGAACTCGTCCCGGTGACGCCGCAGGTAGCCGATGACGGACACGGAGGTCAGTGCCATGAGCAGCACGAGGCCGAACGCGCCCATGTTGGTCAGCCAGGTGAAGAGGGTGACGACGGGGAACAGGGGGTCGTCAGAGCGGGAGCCCGCCACGGCGAACACCACGAGCACCACGAGCGCGGCCCCGGACTGGGCCAGCGAGCCGCCGACGGGGGCGCCGGTGCGCGTCGAGGTGTGGGCCAGGAACGCGGGCAGCACGTGCTCCCGGCCGAGGGCGAAGGCGTAGCGGGCCACGATGTTGTGGAACGCGAGCAGCGCGGCCAGGAGGCTGACGATGAAGAGGATGTTCGCCAGGTCCGTGAACCACAGCGGGGTGTGGGCGCCGAGGAACGCGAAGACGACGTCGGGGCCTCCGGCCTGGGCAGCCGCCACGACCTGGCCTGGCCCTTCCGTCATGACCATCGCCCACGCGGAGAACGCGTAGAACACCGCGATCAGCACCACCGAGATCAACGTGGCCCGGCCCGCAGTGCGCTTCGGGTCCTTGACCTCCTCGTTGTAGATGGCACCGGATTCGAAGCCCATGAACGCGGCCACGGAGAACACCAGGGCGGCGCCCACACCGGAGGTGAACAGCTGGTCCGGCAGCAGGCCGGCCGCGCTCACCCCCTCCGGGGCCGCGCGCAGGCCGAGCACGGTGTAGACGCACACCACGAGGAACTCGAGCGCCACGACGCCCATCAGGACCTTGGCAGAGAAGTCCACGCGGTAGAGGCCGAGCACGCCGACCAGCACCCACGCGCCCAGCGCGCTGGCCCACCACGGGACGGCGATCCCGAACGTCCCCTCGAGGAACGACGAGGTCGCGAAGCCGAACATGCCGGCGATGCCGACCTGCATGCACGCGTAGGACACGAGCGCGACGAGGGCGGCGCCCACCCCGGCGGGCTTCCCCATGCCGCGGGCCACGTAGGCGAAGAACGCGCCCGCGTTGTGGACGTGTCGCGACATCGCCGCGTACCCCACCGAGAACAGCAGCAGGACGGCACCGAGCACGAGGAAGGACAACGGGACGCCGAGCAGGCCGGTCACGGCGAAGTTGCTCGTGATGCCGCCGGCCACGGCGGTCAGGGGCGCGGAGGCCGCGACGATCATGCAGACCAGCGCCGGCACGCCGATGCGGCCCGCACCGAGGCGGTCGTCGCCGCTGCTCGAGGGGACGCGGGCGGACGGTGCGGCGGGTGACGGGTGAGGTGTGGCCGGCGTGCCGGCGGCATCGAGGACGGAGCTCATGCGGTCCCTCCTGAGACGGGAGGCGAGGGGATCCGCCTCGGGGTGATCTGACTCACTCGAGGGTGGCCGATCCAGCGGGCCGCGGATTGACGATCCGCGAAGAGGCGTTGCCGCCGCGCGCAGTCCCGCCCCGTTAGGCCGCCTGCCGCCGGTACCCGCCGGGCGTCACGCCGAAGCGCGCGCGGAACGCCCGCGAGAAGTGGGCCGGGTCCGCGAACCCCCACCGCGCTCCCACGACGGCGACCGGGCGGCCGGCGTTCCCGGGGTCGCCCAGCTCGTCCCGGCAGCGCTCCAGCCGGCGTCGCCGGATGGTCGCGGCGACCGTCTCCCCCGTGCCTTCGAACAGCAGGTGCAGGCTCCGGACGGACATGAAGTGCGCGGCGGCGACGCTGGCTGGGGACAGCGCGGGGTCCGCCAGGTGCTCGTCGATGTGCCGGAGCACGGCGGCGCGCTGCCGGTCCCGTTCGTCGTCGGGACCCCCGACGGGCGCGGGCCGGACGCCCTCGGCCGGACGGGGCGGCAGGCCGAGCAGATCGGCCACGAGGGTGCCGACGAGATCGACGACGTTGTGCGCCAGCCGGCCGCCGATGGCCGGGTCGAGCACGGGCATGGCGTCCGCCGCCTGCGTCAGGAACGCGCTCACGGCCGGGCCCAGTCGATGACCCTCGTCGAGGGCCGTCGCCGTGACCTGCGCCGCCTGGCCGGGGGCGATCCCGAGGGCCGCGTGGGGGAACATCAGGACGTGGCTCGTGAAGTCGCGGTCGAATGAGAGGGTGTAGGGCTGAGACGTGTCGTAGATCGCGAGCCGGCCGGGCTCCAGGAGGACCTCACGGCCGTCCTGGAGGAGCAGGCCGCGGCCGGAGAGCTGCAGGGACACCTTGAACATGCCCCCGCCGCCCGCCGCGGCGAGACGCTCGGTCCGGTGCACTGCGTGCGGCGCGGCCGCGAGAGTGGTGAGGCCGATCCCGCCGAACTCGCTCACGTCGAGCCGGCCGGAGAACGACCGGCTCGGACGGAGTAGTTCCGACTCGAGGGGGACGAAGGAGCGGGAGATCAGCTCCTTCCATTCGGCATGGTCGTCGACGGTCCGCCGGAACACGCGAGGCCCTCCCTTCACGCTGCTTCGCTGTAACCTGGCTCACCATTCTCCCACTGGAGAAAGACCAGGCAACCCCGTGCGGCGCGTCATGACGGCCCGCCACACCCGGTCACATCCGGCGGATCGCCGCCGTCAGCAGCGCGAGCTGGGCCTCCAGCGCGGCCCGGTCGTGCCGATCCGCATCGACGACGGCCGTCACCTGCGCGCCGAACAGCCACGTCAGGATCAGGTCCACGAGGGCGCGTCGGTCGAGGTCGGGACGCAGTGCGTCGTCGTCGTCGGCCTCGCCGAGGGCCGCGTCCAGACGCGCCCGCCACGCCTCGAGGGTCGCAGCGGCCACCCGGGCCTCGGCCTCGTGGCGGGCGGCCTGGTCCCAGAACGAGATGACGAGTCGCGCCTCCACGAGGAGGTCCTCGTCCACGGGCAGGACCTCGAGGCACAGGCGGCGCAGGGCCTCCAACCCGCGCACGCCCGCGAGCGCCTCGTCGATCCGCGCCTGCGTCCGGCCGAAGACGTGGGCGTAGGTCGCGTCGAGCAGGTCCGTCTTGGCGGGAAAGTAGGGCTTCAGAGCCCCGTGCGCGTATCCGGCCTGCTCGGCGATCTGGCGCATGGTCGCCCCCGTCAGCCCGCGGCGGGCGACGACGCGCCACGCGGCCTCCACCAGCTCGGACCGACGGCTGTCATGGTCCACGACCTTGGGCATGGCGCTCCTTCGCGTAGAGGTGTCGGGCGCGGCCGGATTGACCACGCGCGCAGACGACGGCCGACCTGTGCACGGATGTCCTATGACCCGCGTCACGCTAATGCCTACCGTACGTGGCACGGATAGTTCTCCACCTGGAGAAGAACACCCCACCAGTGCCGTCCGCGGCAAGGAACGAGGATGCCATGACCACCGAGACCGCCGGCGACTTCCGCCTGCAGACCCCCGAGGAGATCGAGGCCGTCGTCGCCGTCCTGCGCGACGACGGGATGCTGGGCGAGAACGCGCGCATCGCCTACCTCGGGCTCCTCGACCCGCCGCGCGGTGCGGAGCGCGCGGAGGCGTCGCGCGACCGCCGGTTCCGGGTGTTCGTCCTGGACGTGGCCGGCGGGCGGCCCGTCGAGGCCGTCGTCTCCGCCACGCGCCGCGAACTGCTGTCCTTGCGCGAGCTCGACTCCGCCGTGGACGGCGAGTTCCCCGTGATGGAGGAGGAGTTCGCGGTCGTGGAGGCGGTCCTGGCCCAGGACCCCCGCTGGCAGGAGGCCATGCGGACCCGCGGCATCCCCGTGGAGGAGGTGCGTGTGGCGCCCCTGTCCGCGGGGGTCTTCGAATACGAGGAGGAGAAGGGCCACCGCATCCTGCGCGGCCTGGCCTTCCACCAGAAGCACGAGGCGGATTCGCCGTGGGCCCACCCGATCGACGGGATCGTCGGCTACGTGGACGTCACGGCCAAGGAGGTCACCCAGGTGATCGATCTGGGCGCGATGCCCGTGCCGCAGGAGCACGGCAACTACACGGACCCCGAGCTCACCGGCGACCTGCGCACCACGCAGAAGCCGATCGAGATCACCCAGCCCGAGGGGCCGTCCTTCACCGTGGACGGCGGCAACCACGCGGAGTGGGAGCGCTGGAGCCTCGACATCGGCTTCGACATGCGCGAAGGACTCGTGCTGCAGAACATCGCGTTCGACGACCCGCACACCGGCCGCCGCCGCACGATCCTGGACCGCGCGTCCATCGCCGAGATGGTGGTGCCCTACGGCGACCCCTCCCCCATCCGGTCCTGGCAGAACTACTTCGACACGGGCGAGTACCTGGTGGGCCAGTGGGCGAACTCGCTCGAGCTGGGCTGTGACTGCCTCGGCGACATCACCTATCTCTCCCCCTGGGTGGTGAACAACGCCGGTGAGCCGCGCCAGATCAAGAACGGCATCTGCATGCACGAGGAGGACTGGTCCATCCTCTCCAAGCACACCGAGATGTGGACCGGCATCTCCTACACGCGCCGCAACCGCCGGCTGGTGATCTCCTTCTTCACCACCATCGGCAACTACGACTACGGCTTCTACTGGTACCTCTACCTGGACGGCACGATCGGCTTCGAGGCAAAGGCCACCGGCATCGTCTTCACCTCGGCCGTCCCCGAGGGGACCACGGACTTCGCGTCCGAGATCGCCCCGGGACTGGGCGCCCCCTTCCATCAGCACCTGTTCAGCGCGCGGCTCGACTTCGCGCTCGACGACGGCACGTGCCGCGTGCTGGAGGAGGACGGCGTCCGTCTGCCGTTCTCCGAGGAGAACCCGCGCGGCAACGCGTTCACCCGGCGCCGGACCGTGCTGGCCACGGAACAGCAGGCCCAGCGCGACGCCGACATGTCCGTCGCCCGGACCTGGGTGGTGGAGAGCGCGGAGCACAAGAACCGCCTGGGCGCCCCCGTCGGCTACAAGCTGCACCCCGAGGGCCTGCCGACCCTCATGGCGGCCGAGGGGTCCTCCATCCACCGGCGGGCGACCTTCGCGGCCAAGACCCTGTGGGTGTCCCAGTACCACGAGGACGAGCGCTACCCCACCGGCGACTTCCCGAACCAGCACGGGGGCGGCGCCGGCCTGCCCGAGTGGACGGCCGCGGACCGCAACGTGGACGGCGAGGACCTCGTCGTGTGGCACACCTTCGGCCTGACGCACTTCCCGCGCGTCGAGGACTGGCCCATCATGCCGGTGGACCACGTGGGCTTCCGACTGCGCCCCGAGGGCTTCTTCGACCGCTCGCCGGTGCTCGACGTGCCGGAGCCGCGCAAGGGCGCCTGCCACGCCGGTGGCACCCCCGGCGTGGCAGGCGGCGGGTCCGACGACGCCTGCGGCTGCGGGCACTGACGGAGGCCCTCCATGACGGCCCTCGCCCCTCGCACAACTCGACGCCCCTCGTCCTTCGCAACGCCGCGCTCAGCCCCCGAGGGAGGCGGGGGCCGTCTGCCGGCCGCGCTCGCGCTGCTGGCTGCACCGTTGCACGTGGCGGTCCTCGTGATGCATCCCCACGGCCTCGTCACGACCGTGGTCCTGCTCGCGATGACCGCGTGGTGCGCGCTCTGCGGGGCGCGGCTGCTGCGCGGACACGGCACCGCCCCGGCCAGCGAGGCAGCAGGCACCCTCCGCATGCTGCTGGTGTCCGCGGCCGCGATGGTGCTCGCCCACGCTGCCATGGTGGCGGGCCTGCCGGGGATCGGTGCGGGCCATCACCATGACGGCGGGGCCGCGGCGACGGCGCACGACGCGGGCGCGACCCGCGCGATGCTCGGCATCGTGGTGCTCGAGCTGGGCGTCGGGCTGACCTCGGCCCTCGCGCTGCGGCGGACGAGCCGAGACTGAGACCCCGTGCGCGGCCCGTCACCCCGACGGACCGCGCACGGGGTCGTCTCATGCTCCTTAGAAGGGCTCGACACCCGTGATCATCGCGGCGGCCCGCTCCCCGATCATCACGGACGGCGCATTGGTGTTGCCCGACGTCACCTGAGGCATGATCGACGCGTCGGCCACGCGCAGCCCCTCGACCCCGTGCACCTGCAACGTCGCCGGATCGACGACGGCGTCCTCGCCGACGCCCATCGCGCACGTGCCCACCTGGTGGTGGTACGTCGTCGTGGTGTTGCGGATGTAGGCGATCAGCTCCTCGTCCATGTCCCCGACGTTCGGGCCCGGGTGGATCTCCATGGCACCCCAGTCCTCTGCGAGGGCGGGCTGGGCGGCGATGCGCCGGCACTGGCGCAGGGAGTACAGCATGGCTTTGAGATCCTCCGGCGCGGTGTAGGCACCGATGTCCACCCGCACGGGGTCCTGCGGCGCGGGGCCGGAGAGGGTGAGGCTGCCGCGCGAGAGCGGGCGGACGATGCCCGCCAAGAGGGAGAAGCCGGTCTCCGGCCCCACCATCGGGTCGCCCGCCGTGTTGGTGTACATCGGCACCGAGAAGTAGATCGGCTGGGTGTCCGCCACCGGCAGCGCCGGGTCGGACTTCGCGAAGTAGTGCACCTGGGTCACGGCCACCTCTGGGGCCGGCGCCTCCCTCTCGGTGACGCCGACGACCGGCACGAGCAGGTGGTCGTGCAGGTTGCGCCCGACGCCGGGCAGTTCGTGGGCGACGTCGACGCCCACCTCGCGCAGGTGGCCCGCGGGGCCGATGCCGGAGCGCAGCAGGATCTCCGGGGACCCGAGGGCGCCGGCGCAGAGGACGACCTCGTCGGCCATGATCCTGAGTGTCTCGCCGCTCCGATCGAACTCGGCGCCGGTGACGCGCGCGCCGTCCAACACGAGACGCCGGGCCTGCGCGCCGGTCACCAGGGTGAGCCCCTCGTGGTCCGCCACCGGCTTGAGGTAGGCGCGCCACGTGTTGAACCGCTTGCCGTCGCGGACGTTGAGCTGCATCCATCCGACGCCCTCGACGTCCCCGGAGTTGTAGTCCGGGTTCTCTGGGACGCCCTCCTGGACGGTGGCGTCGTACATGGCCTGTTGGATCGGATGATGCGGGTAGTCGGTGCTGACATCGAGCAGCCCGTCGCGGCCGCGGGTCGTGGGGTCGCCTTCCGGATAGGCCTCGATGGCTCGGAAATAGGGAGCGACGTCGTCCCAGGCCCAGCCTGCGCAGCCGAGCTCGCCGGCCCAGGTGTCGTAGTCCCAGCGGTCGCCGCGCACCCAGATGGCCGCGTTGAGCGCGTGCGAGCCGCCGAGGACTTTGCCGCGGGGCAGATGGACTCGGCGGCCGTCGAGCTCCGGCTGGGGCGTGGTGCGGTAGTTCCAGTCGACGTCGGTCTCCCACAGGAAGCCGAGGCGGGAGACGTCGTCGATGTCCGGGTTGACGTCGTGCTCGCCGGCCTCGACGAGGGTGACGCGCCGGCCGGCGTCGAGCAGGCGACGGGTCAGGACGCAGCCGGTCGAGCCGGCGCCGATCACGAGGACGTCGGTGTGCCGGGTCTGGGGGGATTCCACGATGTGGCTCCTGTCTGTGGTCATCACTGGGTCTCGTGGACGCGGCGGCCCGCGAACCACGTCTGCTTCGCCGTGATCCCCGGGATGCTCTCCAGCTCGGCGGTGAGCGGGTCCGCGCTGAGGACGACGAAATCGGCGGAGCGGCCGGCGTCGAGCGAGCCGATGGTGTCGTCGAGCCCCATGGCGGCCGCCCCGGCCGTGGTGTAGACGCGCAGGGCCTCCTCGCGGGTCAGCGCCTGCTCCGGCCAGAGTTCACCGGGGAACCGCCCCGTGGGGTCCTTCCTCGTGACGAGGCCGTAGACGGACTCCCATACGTTCGGCGACTCGCTGACGGGCCAGTCCGAGCCTCCGGCCACGAGCGCCCCGGCATCGACGAGGGCACGGTTCGGGTGCAGTCGCGATCCTCTCTCCTCGCCGAGGACGGTCTGGATCGCCTGGGTGATCACACCCGGATACCAGAGGGCCGGAGAGATGTCGGCGACGACGTCGAGACTCGCGAACCGGGCGACGTCGTCTGGATGGATGAACTGGCCGTGCGCCACGTGATAGCGCGGCGTCACGTGCCCCGCGGCCCGCACGCGGGCGACCGCGTCCAGGACCATGCGGACCGAAGCATCACCCGTGCAGTGGACCTTCGCCGAGATCCCGCGGGCCGCCGTCGTGAGGAGCCACCGCTCCAGCTCCTCCGGGCCCATGGTGGTGTGCCCGTGATGACAGGCGGGGAAACCGGCCCCCTTCAGGTACGGCTCGAGGAACGCACCGGTACCCGCGGGCGGGACGCCATCCAAGAAGATCTTGATGAAGTCCGGGCGATGGTGAAGGGAACGGGTGCGCTCACGGCCGGCGATGATGTCCTCGCCGAGAGGGTCCGCACCGAAGATGAAGTCGTTCGCCAGCATGCTGGTGACGACCCACGCGTGGAGTCCGCCCTGCTCGTCGAGCTCGTGCAGCGCCGTCATTAGCTGCAGTGAGGCGGCCGCATCCTGGAACGCGGTGATCCCGTGCGCGTGGAGCATCTCGATGCCCCGGGCTGAGGCACGCGCGAGGTCCTCCGTGGTCGTCCGGAACAGGCGCTCTCTGACCTTCTCCACGTGCGCCCCTGCGGCTTCGATCATCACGCCGGTGGGCTGCCCGTCGGCGTCCCGGAGGATCATCCCCCCGTCCGGATCCACGGAGTCCGCGCTGATGCCGGCCGCGGTCATGGCGGCGGAGTTGGCCCACCGGTTGTGCTTGGAGTCATCCTTCAAGAGGACAGGGTGTCCCTGGCCGGCGGCGTCGAGGCGGCGCAAGGCGTCAGGGCTGTCCAAGGCGTCGAGGAGACCAGAACCCCAGCTGCCGCCGACGACCCACTCCCCGGCGGCGAGAGTGGCGGCGTGGTCGCTGACGGCGTCCAGCACGGCCTCCAAGCTTGCCGTGGGCGGGAAGGACAGTTCGAAGAGGTCCATCTGCCCGGCGAGCGAGTGATGGTTGTGGACGTCCACGAGGCCGGGCATCACCGTCGCGCCTTCGAGGTCCAGCACCGCCCGGGCATCGGGGATCAGCTCCTCCACCTCCCTGCCGACGGCGACGACGCGACCGGCCTGCACCGCCATGCTCTCCACGGTGCCTCGCTCGCCCATGGTGTGGATCCTGGCCTGAGTGACCACGAGGTCGACGGACGTCCCCGTCATGAGAATTCCTCCCTGCACCGCACTTGCCGTGACATAGCGCACACTAGCCGCGTCGCGCCCGTCGACCTTGGACCTCCGCGCACGCCGATTGGCGCCTCGCGCATGCCTCGACTCCTGGGGAGCCGCCCCCGGGCGCTTCACCCCACCCCGTCACACCCGCCCCGCAGTTGACCCCCGTCACACCGGCCCGGAATACTGAACCTGAACGCACGGTCGGTAATTCGCCGCGCCCGCCCCGTCGTCGGTCACTCAAGGAGTCTCCATGTCCGCACAGTCCCAGGCCCTGCTCGTCGGCGGTCGCCGCACGCCCGTCGGCAAGTACGGCGGCGCCCTCTCCTCCGTCCGCCCCGACGACCTCGCCGCCCTGACCATCAAGGCCGTGATCGAGGACGCCGGCATCGACCCGTCGGTCGTGGACGAGGTCATCCTCGGCAACGCCAACGGCGCCGGCGAGGAGAACCGCAACGTCGCCCGCATGGCCTGGCTGCTGGCCGGCTTCCCGGACACCGTCCCAGGCATCACCGTGAACCGCCTCTGCGCGTCCGGCATGTCCGCGATCGGCATCGCCACCGCGATGGTGCGCTCCGGGATGGCCGACGTCGTCGTGGCCGGAGGCGTGGAGTCGATGTCCCGCGCCCCCTGGGTGATGGAGAAGCCGACGACGGCGTTCGCCAAGCCCGGCGCGGCCTTCGACACCGCGATCGGCTGGCGCTTCGTGAACCCGCGCTTCGCGGACGGCGAGTTCGGGGAGAAGTTCACCTTCTCCATGCCAGAGACCGCCGAGGAGGTCGGCGAGGTGGACGGCATCACCCGCGAGGACGCCGACGCCTTCGCCGCCCGCTCGCACGAGCGTGCGCTGGCCGCCATCGAGGCCGGCCGCTTCACGGACGAGATCGTGCCCGTCGTCGTCACGGGCCGCAAGGGCGCCGAGACGATCGTGGACACGGACGAGGGCCCCCGCCCCGGCTCCACCCCCGAGGTGCTCGCCGGCCTGCGCCCGATCATCAAGAAGGACGGCGTGGTCACCGCCGGCAACTCCTCCTCCCTCAACGACGGCGCCTCGGCGATCCTCGTCGTCTCCGAGCGGGCCGCGCAGAAGTACGGCCTGACCCCGCGAGCCCGCGTCGTGGAGTCCACCTCGGCGGGCCTGGCCCCCGAGATCATGGGTCTGGGCCCCGTCCCGGCCACCGAGAAGGCCCTCGAGCGCTCCGGCTGGTCCGTGGCGGATCTGGGCGCCGTCGAGCTCAACGAGGCCTTCGCCACCCAGTCCCTGGCCTCGATGCGGCGCCTCGGCCTGGACCCGGAGACCGTCAACGCCGACGGCGGCGCGATCGCCCTGGGCCATCCGCTGGGCTCCTCGGGGTCGCGTCTCGTGGTCACGCTGCTCGGTCGGATGGAGCGTGAGGGCGCGGACAGGGGCCTGGCCACGATGTGCGTGGGCGTGGGTCAGGGCTCCGCGATGCTCGTCGAGAGGGTCTGAGCAGATGACCGGCTTCAGCCACTTCACGGCACTGCGCGTCGAGGAGCGTGAGGACCGCGTCCACGCGCGCATGGACCGCCCGGGCGTGCGCAACGCGATCGACCAGACCATGGTCGACGAGTTCCACGAACTCTGCGCCCACCTCGAACGCGAGCCGAAGATCCTGATCATCTCGGGCACGCAGGTGGAGTCGAAGCGCGAGCCGGGGACGTTCTCCGGCATCTTCGCCTCCGGCGCGGACATCGGACAGCTGCGCGAGCGCCGCCGCGACGACGCCCTGCGCGGTGTGAACTCGCAGGTCTTCGACCGCATCCACCGGCTGCCCATGCCCGTGATCGCGGCGATCGACGGCTTCGCCCTCGGCGGCGGCGCGGAACTGGCCTACGCGGCCGACTTCCGCATCGCCACCCCGGCGCTGAAGATGGGCCAGCCCGAGACGAGTCTGGGGATCACGGCCGCTGCGGGCGCCCAGTGGCGGCTCAAGGAGCTGGTGGGTGAGCCGGTGGCCCTCGAGCTGCTGCTCGCCGGACGGATCCTGGACGCGCAGGAGGCCCTCGAGCTCAAGCTCGTCACTGAGCTGCACGAGCCGGACGCCCTCCTCGACGCCGCCGACGCCCTCGCTGACCGCATCGCGCAGCAGGACCCGCTGGCGGTGCGGCTGTCCAAGCGCGTCTTCCACCTCCCCCGCGAGGTCCACCCCCACGTGGACGAGATCGCGCAGGCCATCCTGTTCGAGTCCGAGGCCAAGTTCGAGCGCATGCAGGCGTTCCTGGACCGCAAGAAGAAGTGAGGACTGACATGACCGATCAGCAGCGCACCCTTGACACCGCTCCGTCCTCCGTGCCCGCCGTCGTCGGCCTCCTCGGCGGTGGCCGGATGGGTGGCGGCATCGCCCACGCGTTCCTCGTCTCCGGCTCGTCCGAGGTGGTCGTCGTCGAGCGCGACCCGCAGTCGGCCGAGGCCGCCAGGGAGCGCATCGAGGCCGATCTGGCCGCCTCCCTCGAGCGCGGCAAGATCGACGGCGACCTGGACGTGTGGGCGCAGCGCCTGACCGTCTCCGTGGACCGCGCCGACTTCGCCCGCTGCGACCTGGTGGTCGAGGCCGTGTTCGAGGACATGCAGGTGAAGATCGAGGCGCTCACCGACGTCGAGGCCCACCTGCGCGAGGACGCCTGGCTGGCCAGCAACACCTCCTCCCTGTCCATCGACGAGATCGCCTCGCACCTGCAGCGCCCCGAGCGCTTCTGCGGCCTGCACTACTTCAACCCGGTGCCCGCCTCGAAGCTCGTGGAGGTCGTGATCGGCGAGCAGACCGGTGCGGAGCTCCAGGCCCTGTCCACCGAGTGGGTCCGCGGGCTGGGCAAGACCCCCGTCGTCGTCAAGGACGCCCCGGGCTTCGCCTCGTCGCGCCTGGGCGTGGCGATCGCGCTCGAGGCCATCCGCATGGTCGAGGAGGGTGTGGCCTCCCCCGAGGACATCGACGCCGCCATGGTGCTGGGCTACAAGTTCCCGGTCGGCCCGCTCGCGCTCACGGACATCGTGGGCCTGGACGTGCGCCTGGGCATCGCCGAGTACCTCGAGTCCCAGCTGGGTGAGCGTTTCGCCCCGCCGCAGCTCATGCGGGACATGGTGGCCCGCGGCGAGCTCGGCCGGAAGTCCGGCAAGGGCTTCTTCGACTACCGCTGAGCCCCCGGGGCCGGCGCGGCTAACGTGACTGGCATGGACGAGCCCACGCTGCTGCGAGTCGCCCGCGACCGCGCCCTCGAGCTGCCGGGCAGCGCCGCGTCGCACCCCTTCGGCCCGGACACCGAGGTCATGAAGGTGCAGGGGAAGCTGTTCGTGGTGTTCATCGACCACGACGGGCGCCGCCTCGTGAACGTCAAGGCCCGCCCGGAGGACGGCGCCCAGCTGCGCGCGGCCCTGCCCGCGGCGATCACGCCCGGCTATCACATGGACAAGCGGCACTGGCTCAGCCTGGCCGCGCACCCGGACCTCGACGAGCAGCTCGTCCGGGACCTCGTCACGGAGTCGTACCTGCTGGTCGTCGCGAAGCTCCCCCGCACCCGGCGCCCCGTGGACCCCGAGACCTTCGGCCGGGTCTGATGTCGGTCGACCGCCCCTTCCGCTTCACCCACCGCTGGGCCGTCCCCGCGGACGCCCGGTCCGTGCTGGCCCTGCTCGCCGACCCGGCCGGCTACCCACGCTGGTGGCCGGCCGTCCCGCGCGCCCATCGCCTGGGCCCCGACCGCGCCGCGGTCCGGCTGCGCGGGTTCGTGCCGGTGCGTCTGACGATGGAGCGTCTCATCGACGACCGCGCCCGCGGCCTTCTGGTCGCGCACCTGAGCGGGGACCTGACGGGCACCGTGCGGGTCACCGTGCACGACGACGGCGCCCCGGCCGGACACGCGCCGCGCTGCATCGTGGCGTGGGAGCAGGAGGTGGTGCTGACCTCGCCGTGGATGCGCGCCGTGGCCCGCGTGCCGGGCGCCCGCACCGCGATGGGCCTCAGCCACGCGGCCGCGATGCGCTCCGCGCGTCGGGCGCTCGGGGCGAAGGCCGTGCCGACCGCTGATCCCGCTCGAAGGGCTCGTCCATGACGGCCCGGCGCGCCGGCCGGCTCAGAGCTCGGCCTGGGCCTCGTTCCATTCGCGGGACAGCGGCGGGCGGGAGAGGCCGTCGATGAGGCCGTCGGCGGGGTCGACGCCGAGCTCGACGATCCTGTTGTCCGCGTCCACGTGGACGACCTTGGGCTGGAAGTTGCGAGCCTCGTCGTCGTCCATCTGCCCGTAGGCGATGAGGATGACGATGTCCCCCGGATGCACCAGGTGGGCGGCGGCGCCGTTGATGCCGAGCACGCCGGAGCCCCGCTCGCCCGCGATGGTGTAGGTCTCCAGTCGCGCGCCGTTGGTGACGTCCACGATGGACACGAGCTCGCCGGGGAGGATGTCCGCGGCGTCCAGCAGGTCCTGGTCCACGGTCACGGAACCCACGTAGTGCAGGTCCGCCTGGGTCACGGTGGCCCGGTGGATCTTGGCGTGGAACATGGTGCGCAGCATGCGGCAGGACTCTCCGGATGAGGGGGGGTGGGGCGGGTCCGAGGGGACCGGTGCTCGATTCTACGCCGGTCCGGAGACGAGGGGCAGGGGGGTCCACGCCGGCCCCAGGCTCCCGCCCCTCTCGCCGAGGCCCGCAGACGCGCCGCTACGTCCTGGCCATAGCGGCGCGTCTGCGGGCCCGGGCAGGTCAGATCCACGACGGCGGCACTCGGCCCGGCGGCGTCCGCGCTGCCACCAGGCCCCGCAGCTGCCGCACGAACAGCTCCCAGTGCCCCGGCCGGAACACGTCGGCGGTCACCCGGATCACCTCCCACCCCTCCGCTCGCAGGGCCGCGTCCCGCTCGCGGTCCTCACGCCACTGCCGGCGATCCGTGCGGTGCTGATCGCCGTCGTACTCGACAGCCACCTTGGCCTCCGCCCACACCAGATCCACGCGCAGCAGCTGTCCCGTGGCGAGCCGGATGCACGGGTTCACTGCGGGCTCGGGGACGCCGTCCAGGACGAGCCGCGCCCGCAGCCGGCTCTCCTGCGGCGAGTCGGCCCCGGGGCGGACGAGCTCCAGCGCCTCCCGGGCCGCGCGGATCCCGCGCACCCGTCCGCGTTCCTCGACGGCGGCGCGCAGCTCGGCCACGTCCGTCACCCCGGGAGGCAGCCGACGGCGGCGGGCCTCCGTCGGGGCGGTCCGAACCATGCTGTCCCCCAGCGCGACGAGATGGTCGAGCGGCCCGGCGTGTGCGGCGAGGTCCACGAAGGTCCACCCCGGCGCGGTCACGCGCACCCCGTCCACGATCCGCACCGGTGCGTCGGCGCGGAGGCGGTGTGAGCGGATCCCGGCCCGGCTCGACGCGGTGCCGTGGCCGCGCGGGGTCGCGATGTGCACGGACCGGTCGGCGGCGAGCGGCCCGGTCAGCCACAGGCCGAGCACCCAGGCGGCCGTGACGTGGCTGAACACGCCCTCGGGGTGCAGATCCTGCAGTGCCCGCAGATGGTCCATGGGGTCCGGTTCGACGCCGCGCAGGCCCCAGAGCCCCCAGCCGAGGGAGACCACGTCCCCGCGCCGCAGCCGGGCCGCGCTCACCCCCGCCTCGCGCGCGGCCGGGGTCGAGAACACGGTCGGAGCGCGGAGGCGGCCGTCCAGTCCGCAGCGCATCGGGGGCAGGGGCGCGGGCGAGCGGGGCATGCGCCGAGCGTGCCCGATCCGGGCGGGCCGCCGTCGTCGTCCGCCGGGATCTGTGGACGACGCCCCGCCGAGGCCCGCAGACACGCCGCTACGTCCTGGCGGTAGCGGCGTGTCTGCGGGCCCGGGCGCCACGGCTTGCGCGGCGAAGCCCTCTCCACGACGACGGCGTCACCCGCCCGGCTCCCCCTCCCGCGTGATCCACGTCTCGGCTAGGGTGAGGAGCAATAACCGACCGATCGGTCGGGACTCGTCCGCGCCCCCGACACCAGGAGACCCCGTGACCGTCACCGCCCCCTCCCTCCCGGAGATCCTCCCCAGCTACGTCGCCGGCAGCTGGTGGACGCCGTCGCACCCGTCCAAGGTCACCGACGTGACGGACGCGAACACCGGCGCGCGCCTGACCGGCGTCTCCACCGACGGCCTCGACACGGCCGCCGCCATCGAGCACGCCCGCACCGTCGGCCAGCAGGCCCTGGGCGCGCTGACCATCCACGAGCGCGCTCTCAAGCTCAAGGAGCTCGCGCTCTTTCTGAACTCCCGCGTCCAGGAGCTCTACGACGTCTCCTTCGCCACCGGCGCCACGCAGCGCGACCACGCCTTCGACGTCGACGGCGGCATCGGCACCCTCTTCACGTTCTCCGGCAAGGGCCGCCGCGAGCTGCCGAACTCCACCGTGATCATCGACGGCGACGTGGAGCCCCTCTCCCGCGACGGCTCCTTCATCGGCGAGCACATCTACCAGCGCATCCCGGGCGTGGCCGTGCAGATCAACGCGTTCAACTTCCCCGTGTGGGGCATGCTCGAGAAGTTCGCCCCGGCCTTCGTCGCCGGCGTGCCCACCGTGGTCAAGCCGGCCACCCCCACCGGCTACGTCACGCAGAAGTGCGTCGAGCTGATGCTCGAGTCCGGCGTGCTGCCCGAGGGCTCGATCCAGCTGATCTCCGGCTCCGCCCGCGACCTGCTGGACCACCTGGACTACCGCGACCACGTCGCGTTCACCGGCTCCGCCGCCACCGCGGCCACGCTGAAGAAGCACCCGAACGTGCAGGAGGGCGGCGTCCGCTTCACCGCGGAGACCGACTCCCTCAACGCCGCCATCCTCGGCCCGGACGCGGACCCGGAGTCCCCCGAGTTCGAGGCGTTCGTGAAGGCCGTCTTCCAGGAGATGACGGTCAAGGCCGGCCAGAAGTGCACGGCCATCCGCCGGGTGATCGTCCCGCAGGACCGGGTCGAGGCCGTGACCGCCGCCCTCACCGAGCGCCTGGCCGCGAAGGTCGTCCTGGGCGACCCGCGCGTCGAGGGCACCACCATGGGCGCCCTGGCCTCGAAGGAGCAGCAGGGCGAGGTCCGCGGCGCGGTGCAGCGCCTCGTCGACGCCGGCGGTCAGGTCCGCCTCGGCGGCCCCGAGGGCTCGACCGGTGACGCCGACGCCGAGTCCGGCGCGTTCTTCGCCCCCACGGTGCTCACCTTCGAGGACGCGCGCACCCCCGAGGTGCACAGCGTCGAGGCGTTCGGTCCGGTCACCTCGGTGATCGGCTACACGGACGTGGCCGACGCCGTGGCCCTGGCCGCCCTGGGGTCGGGTTCGCTCGTGGCCACGGTCGCCACGAACGACGGTGAGACCGCCCGCGCGTTCGCCGCCGGGATCGGTGCCCACCACGGCCGCGTGCACGTCCTGAACCGCCAGACCGCCGCGACCACCACGGGCCATGGCGCCCCCGTGCCGGTGCTGATCCACGGCGGCCCCGGCCGCGCCGGCGGCGGCGAGGAGCTCGGCGGCGTCCGCGCTGTGAAGCACTACATGCAGCGCACGGCGATCCAGGGCTCCCCGGACATGCTCACGGCCATCACCGGCGTGTGGCATCAGGGCGCCGCGACCCACACGGTGACCCGCGAGGACGTGGAGGCCGGCACGGCCGTGCACCCGTTCTACAAGTCCCTGGCCGAGCTGACGGTGGGCGACCAGTTCGCCTCCGGCCTGCGCACCGTCACCCTGGAGGACATCACCGCCTTTGCGGAGGAGACCGGGGACAGGTTCTACGCCCACACGGACGAGGAGGCCGCCATGGCCAACCCGTTCTTCCCGCGCCGCGTGGCCCACGGCTACCTGCTGGTCTCGTGGGCCGCGGGGCTGTTCGTGGCCCCGGATCCGGGCCCGGTGCTGGCCAACTACGGCCTGGAGAACCTGCGCTTCATCACGCCGGTGACCTACGACGACGCCATCCGCGTGACCCTGACCGCCAAGCGCATCACCCCGCGCGTGAGCGACGAGTACGGCGAGGTGGCCTGGGACTGCCGGATCCACAACCAGAAGGACGAGCTCTGCGCTCAGTACGACGTGCTGACGCTCGTGGCCAAGACCTGGCCGATGGCCCCGTCCGAGACCTCCCAGGGCTGAGCCTCCCCGCCCCGACGGGCCGTCCCGTGCGCCCGCTGCGCACCGGGCGGCCCGTCGTCGCCCCCGGGAACAAGGAGCGTGCCCGGGGCGTTCACCTGTACGTCCCATTCGGACCGCGAGAGAAGAAGGTCGACACACATGTCCGAGTTCACCCGTTTCGAGCAGGTCGCCGTGCTGGGCACCGGCGTGCTGGGTTCGCAGATCATCATGCAGGCGGCGTACCACGGCAAGAAGGTGATGGCCTACGACGCCGTCCCCGCCGCCCTCGAGGGGATCGAGCGCCGCTGGGCGTGGATCCGCCAGGGCTACGAAGCAGACCTCGGGGAGGGCTACGACCCGCAGCGCTTCGACGAGGCCATCGCCCGCATCACGCCGACCTCGGACCTCGGCGAGGCCCTGGCGGATGCGGACATCGTGATCGAGGCCGTCCCGGAGAACCTGGAGCTCAAGCGCAAGGTGTGGGCCCAGGTGGGCGAGCTCGCCCCCGCCACGACCCTGTTCGCCACGAACACCTCCTCCCTGCTGCCCTCGGACTTCGCCGACGCCAGCGGCCATCCGGAGCGCTTCCTGGCCCTGCACTACGCCAACCGCATCTGGGCGCAGAACACCGCCGAGGTCATGGGCACCGCCGCGACCTCGCCGGAGGCCGTCGCGGGAGCCCTGCAGTTCGCCGAGGAGACCGGCATGGTCCCCGTGCACGTGCGCAAGGAGATCCCGGGCTACTTCCTCAACTCCCTGCTCATCCCGTGGCTGCAGGCCGGCTCCAAGCTGTACATGCACGGAGTGGGCAACCCGGCGGACATCGACCGCACCTGGCGCGTGGCCACCGGCAACGAGCGCGGCCCGTTCCAGACCTACGACATCGTGGGCTTCCACGTGGCCGCCAACGTCTCCCGCAACACGGGCGTCGACTGGCAGCTCGGCTTCGCTGAGCTGCTCGAGAAGAGCATCGCCGAGGGCCACAGCGGCGTGGCCGACGGCCAGGGCTTCTACCGCTACGGGCCGGACGGGGAGAACCTCGGCCCGGTGGAGGACTGGAACCTGGGCGACAAGGACACCCCGCTCGGCTGACCTCCTCCGCTGACGGATCAGGGGCCGTCCGGTGCGCATCACGCATCGGGCGGCCCCGACGCATGTCCCCGCCACTTCCTTGTGGCATCCGTCACAGTGCACGTAGAGTCGAGCCATGACGACCTCCCGACTCCCCCTGCTCGGCGCCCTCGCCGTGGGCGCGCTCGCCCTCGCCGGGTGCGCGGGCGGCGGCGGCGCAGAGCCCTCCTCCCCCGCCCCCTCGTCGGCGTCATCCACGACGACGGCGGCCTCGTCCGCGTCCACGTCGCCCGCGGCCAGCAGCTCCACGGCCCCCACGTCACCCGCGGCCAGCGCCTCCACGGAGAGCACGGCCAGCGCCTCCGCCTCCAGCAGCCTGTCCCTCGAGATGCCCCCCGCGCTGGACGGGCAGCGGACCCTGGCGGTGCAGGCCGCCGTGCAGCGGGCCGCGGGGCCGGGGTCCGAGGTGGGGCTGAGCGCCGCCTCGCCGCTGGAGCGGCAGACGGAGCTGCGCCAGCGGGCCGACGGCCTGGAGCAGGCGGTCGACGCCGGCGCGAGCCCGGCGCCCACCCGCAGCGCGGAACAGCAGGCCTGCCTGGACGCCACACGCTCCGCCCTGGAGCGGGACGCCGAGGCCGGGGCGGCGGACCTGGGGCTCACGGCCCAGCCGGAGACGGCCGCCACCACCGGCGGCGGGCCCACCACGACGCCGGCGCCCTCCTTCACGGCGTCCCCCGACGCCGAGGTCACTCCGCTCGGCGTGCGCGTCACCGTGTACCCCACGGAGGAGGCCGCCCGCGCCGCCCTGGAGGACGCCCGAGCGGCGGCGCAGGCCTGCACCGGGGTGGACCTGGCCGGGCTCGACGTGGAGAGCGTGACGCGGACCGAGCACGAGGGCGGCACCGCGTACACGGCGCTCCCGGCCCCCGGGGGGTCCGTCTACTCCCACCTCACTGCCGTGCAGGACGGCGCCCGCACCGTGGCCGTGGCCCAGGCCGACGCGGACGGCGGGGTGCCCGCGGACGCCGAGGACCGTGCGGCCTCGATCGTGGCCGACGTGCTCGCCGCGCTCGACGGCGAGGGCTGAGGACAGCGGCCCCTCAGCCCCGCAGACCCCCGAGCACCACGCCCGTGACGGCGTCGATCATCTGGTCCGGTCCCTGCTGGCCGGGGACGCCGCGATCCGGCCGGTACCAGTCGACGATCGAGTTGATCATGCCGAGCGCGAGGCGGGCGAGGTTGCGCGGGCTCACGTCGGAGCGCACCGCCCCCGCGGCCTGGGCTGCCTCGAGCAGGTCGCCCAGACGCCGGGTGATCTCGCGCCGGCGTTCGACGGCGGCCACCTCGACCGCCGAGTTCCCGCGCAGGCGCAGCAGCAGGGTCACCTCGGGCTGCTTCTCCGCCAGCACCCCGAGCGTGCCGCGGATGGCCGCCTCGACCTGCGCGCCGGCGTCGTCCCCGCTGGCCACCACATCGTCCAGGCACGCCTCGAGGGCGTCGAGCGCCTCCGTCACCGCGTGGTCGAGGATCGCCTCCTTGGACTCCACGTGGTGGTAGATCGCGGACTTGGAGATGCCCAGGTGGGTGGCGAGCATGCCCATGGACGTCGCCTCGTAGCCGTGCCGGTTGAAAAGCTCGACGCACTCGGCCAGCAGCGTCTGCCGGTCATAGCCGGGCCGGCCGCGGCGCGGGGTGGGGCTGCTCTGGGGCACGGGGCTCCTTCGGGGGCGGGCGGACGCCGACGACGACGACGGTGCACCGGTCCACTCTACCGGGCACGCCGGCGTCGGGTTCGGCCGCGGGGACGGGATCAGGCCTGGTCGCGCAGGTCGTAGATGCGCTTGAGCTTGCCGGAGGAGCGGGCGAGGGTCTCCGGCTCCACCACGTTGATCACGCACGAGGAGCCGATCTTCGTCTTGATCTCCATGCGCAGGTGCGCGGCGCAGGCCTGGGCCTCCTCGAGGGTCGCATGATCGCGGCGCTCGATGTTCACGGCCATCTGGTCCATGCGGTCCGGGCGGGTGATCTCGAGGGTGAAGTGCGGCGACAGGGCCGGCTCCTTGAGGGCCAGCTCCTCGATCTGCGACGGGAACAGGTTCACACCGCGCAGGATGATCATGTCGTCCGAGCGGCCGGTGATGCGGCCCATGCGGCGGTGGCCCGGGTGCGTGGTGCCCGGCAGCAGGCGGGTGAGGTCGTGGGTGCGGTACCGGATGATCGGCAGCGCCTGCTTGGTGAGCGAGGTGAAGACGAGCTCGCCGTGGCGGCCGGTCTCGAGGACCTCGTCCGTGAGCGGGTCGATGATCTCGGGGCGGAAGTGGTCCTCCCAGATGTGGGAGCCGTCCTTGGTGGCCGCGGACTCGCCGGCCACGCCCGGGCCCATGACCTCGGAGAGGCCGTAGATGTCCAGGGCGTCGAGGTCGAAGGTCTGCTCGATCTCGCGGCGCATCTCCTCGGTCCACGGCTCGGCGCCGAGGATCGCGACCTCGAGGGAGGACTCGCGGGGGTCCAGGCCGAGCTTCTTGAAGCCGTCCGCGATGGTCAGCAGGTAGGTGGGCGTGGAGAGGATGGCGCGCGGCTGGAAGTCGGTGATCAGCTGCACCTGCTTCTCCGTCTGCCCGCCGGACATCGGGATCACGGCCGCCCCGATGCGCTCGGCGCCGTAGTGGGCGCCGAGGCCGCCGGTGAACAGGCCGTAGCCGTACGCGTTGTGCACGCGGTCACCGGGGCGGATGCCGCCGGCGCGGAAGCAGCGGGCGACGAGGGTGGCCCACGTGGCCAGGTCGTCGTCGGTATAGCCGACCACGGTGGGCTGGCCGGTGGTGCCGGAGGAGGCGTGGATGCGACGCAGCTCGGGGCCCGTGGCGGCGAAGGCGCCGAACGGGTAGCTCTTCCGCAGGAACTCCTTGTCCGTGTACGGGAACTTGGCGAGGTCCCCGAGCTCCGTGAAGTCCGAGGGGTGGACGCCGTGCGCGTCGAAGTGCTCCCGATACGCGGGCACGTTCTCGTAGGCGTGGTGCAGGGTCCAGCGGAGGCGTTCGAACTGGAGCGCCTCGATCTGGTCCCGGCTCATCGTCTCCTCGGGGTCCGGGGCCCCGCGGTCGGCGGGGGCGGGCAGGGGTGCCGGCGTGTACGGGTTGGGGATCGAGGCCTCGAGCATGGCGTCCTCCTGGGGATGCGGGGTCGGGCGGCGGTCGACGACGGCGCACCGGCGGGTGCGCCCGCCGGTCAGCGTCCGGGGGCGGGGATGGTGCGGGAGCGGCCGCGGAAGGCGGCCACCGGGGTGCCGTCGTCGGTGGTGACGGTGATGTCGTAGACGGCCGAGCGGCCCGCGGCGGCGACCAGGCGGCCCTCCGCGACGAGGGTCTGCCCGGCGCGGGTGGCCGCGAGGAAGTTGACGTCCACGCCGGAGGCCACGGTGAGGGTGGAGCCGTCCGAGGCGGGGTCGTTGCAGGTCAGCGCGAAGCACGTGTCCGCGAACGCGAAGACGGCGCCGCCGTGGGCCAGGCCGAAGCCGTTGTGCTGGTCCTCGGTGAGCGTCATCCGGATGCGCGCGTGGTCCTTCTCGGCGGCCTCGAGGGTGACGCCGAGCCACCGAGCCACGCGGTCCTCCGCGAGCATGGGGTGGTGGGCGGTCTCGGTCATGGGCGGGCCTCCCTGCCGGCACGGGCGCGCCGGCGCGGCGGCGCAGAGAATTACTGAACGATCATTAGGTAACTCCCTGGATGTGACCCACGTCAAGTCCGGCCCGGTGTGTGACGCGCGCCGCCGCCCTGCCGCCGCCGGGGCGAGGCGCGCCGGGACCCTGTGGGCGGGCCCTGCCCATCGTGTCCGCGGCTCCTGTCTAGGGTGACGGCATGGTGACCTTCGCGCCGGACCGCGCCTCCTTCATGCTCAGCCCCTCGGACATCACCGCCGCCGCGACGTGCACCTACGGGTGGCTGCGGGGGACGGTGGACCCCGCGCTCGGGCGCGCCCCGCGGATCGGCGTGGCGGACGCGTTCCTTGAGCGGGTCTCCCGCCTCGGGGACGAGCACGAGTCCCGCGTGCTCGCGCGCCTCGAGGCGGAGCACGGCGCGGACCAGGTGGTCCGGCTCGCCCGCCCGGAGCGCTACACGCCCGAGGGTGTGCGGGCCGCCCGGGAGCGCACCGCGGCGGCGTTGGCCGCGCGTCCCGCCGTCGTGTTCCAGGGGATGCTGCACGACGGCGCGTTCGGCGGCCTGGCCGACTTCCTCGTGCTCCGCACGGACGAGGAGCACCCCGAGGGCGCGTACGAGGTGGTGGACACGAAGCTGGCCCGGCATGCACGGGTGACGGCGCTGCTGCAGATCGCCGCGTACGCGGACCTGCTGGACGGCATGGGCGTGCCGCGGACGCGGCAGGGCAGCCTGTGGCTCGGGGACGGTTCCCGGCACGTCGCGGACCTGGACGAGGTGATCCCGGTGTACCGGCACCAGCGCGCCCGGCTGGAGGCGCTGCTGCAGGATCACGTGGCCGCCGGGGAGCCCGCCCGCTGGGGCGACGACCGCCTGAGCGTCTGCGGCGCATGCGAGGCGTGCGAGGAGGCCGTCGCCGAGCACCGGGACGTGCTGCTCACGGCGGGGGCCACGCGGTTGCAGCGCACCCGGCTGCGCGAGGCCGGGATCACGACCATCGAGCAGCTCGCGGCGTCCGTCGCACCGCCGGAGGGCATGGCCCGCCGCACGTGGGAGGCGCTGCGGGAGCAGGCGGCGATCCAGCTGGAGCCGGCCGGGGCGGACGGGCTGCCGCCGCATCGGATCGTGGACCCGCGCGCCGTGACGGGGCTGCCGGCGCCGGACGCCGGAGACGTCTTCTTCGACTTCGAGGGGGACCCACTGTGGGTCTCCGCGGACGGGAGCATGGAGGGTCTCGAGTACCTGTGGGGCTGGGTCGAGGCGCCGGGCGGGGACACCGCGCGCACCGCCTCGGCCGACTTCCGGTTCACGGGTCTGTGGGCGGACACCCGTGCCGCCGAGCGGGCGGCGCTCGAGCAGTTCGTGGCGTTCGTGGAGGCGCGGCGCGCGGCCCACCCGGGGATGCGGATCTACCACTACGCCGCGTACGAGGTCACCGCGCTGAAACGCCTGACCGTGCGCCACGGCGTGGGCGAGCGCGAGCTGGACGACTGGCTGCGCGCGGGGCTGTTCGTGGACCTCTACTCCACGGTCCGCGCCGCCCTGCGGGCCGGTGTGCCGAGCTACTCCATCAAGAAGCTGGAGCCCCTCTACATGGGGGCGGAGCACCGGGCGGAGGACGGCGTCACGACGGCGGCGGACAGCGTCACCGAGTACCACCGGTACGTCGCCGCGCTGGAGGCCGGAGACACCGAGGTCGCTGCGGCGATCCGCGCCGACATCGAGGACTACAACCGGTACGACTGCGTCTCCACGGCGCGGCTGCGGGACTGGCTGCTGGCGCAGGTCGAACAGGATCCGGATGCCTCGAGGTCGCCGCAGGGAGCCGCGGCGGAGCCGGAGACCCCGCTGGTCGAGCCGGCCCCGGAGCCCGAGCAGGACCTCACGGCCGCGTTGCTCGCGTTGGTGCCCGCGCCGGGCGCGGAGGCATTGCCTGGGCCGGAGGAGCGCGGGGTCGCCCTGCTCGCGGCGGGACTCGGGTTCTACCGGCGCGAGGAGAAGCCGATGTGGTGGGCGTTCTTCGACCGGGGAGTCTCCCCCGTAGATGAGTGGCAGGAGCCGCGCGCGAATGTGGTCGCGGACCGGGTCGACGTCGAGGAGGACTGGCATCAGCCGACTGCCCGCCACTCACTGCAGCGGGTGCTGCAGGTGACCGGCCGGCTCGAACCCGGCACCCTGCTGAAGCCGGACGCCTCGGTCAAGACCGTCTACGAGGACTTCCCGGCCCACGCCGAGCTGCAGCCGAACGCCGTGCGCTGGATCGGTCCTAACGCGGACGTGGAGCAGGTGGAGGACCTGCCGGACGGCCGCTCGGTGCTCCGGCTGCGGGAGAAGCTGGCCCGCGGGGTCGAGTCGTTCGACCAGCTGCCCATGGCCGCCTTCGAGCACTCGAAGGTCCCCACGGACACCCTCGAGGCCCACATCCGCGAACTCGCCGTGGCCACCGACGCCGCCGGCGCGCTGCCGGAGCCGGGCGTCTCCGCGTGCGTGGACATCCTCGCCCGACGCACCCCCGCGACGACGGGCCGCCCCCTGCCGGAGATCGTCGCCGACGCGGAGGGCGAGCTCGACCGCACCGCGCTGCTCGTAGAGGCCCTCGAGTCCGCCCGCGGCTCCTACGTGGCGGTGCAGGGCCCTCCCGGCACAGGCAAGACGCACGTGGGCAGTCACGCCGTGAAGGCGCTGCTCGAGCGCGGCTGGAGCGTGGGCGTCACCGCGCAGTCCCACGCGGTCGTGGAGAACTTCCTGCAGAAGCTCCTCTCGATCGGGGTGCCCGCCGAACGCGTCGCCAAGGCGATCTCCAGCCGGGCGAGGCCGAACCCGGACGCCCCGTGGAAGGAGGTCCACAACAAGGACGCCGGTGGCCGCGCCGGCCCCGGCCGCGTCGTCGGGGGCACCCCCTGGACGTTCGCGCACGGCACGTTCCCCGGCGTCGACCTGCTCGTGATCGACGAGGCGGGCCAGTTCTCGCTGGCCCACACCCTCGTCGCCGGGGCCGCCGCGGGCACCCTGCTGCTGCTCGGCGACCCCCGCCAGCTCCCGCAGGTCACCCGCGGCATCCACCCGGAGCCGGTGGGCGACGCGGCCCTGGACTGGCTGATCGAGGGGCAGGCCACCCTCCGGCCCGAGCGCGGCTTCTTCCTGGACCGCTCCTGGCGCATGCACTCGGCGCTCACCCACGCCGTCTCCAAGCTCTCCTACGCCGGCCGGCTCGGCGCGCGGGAGGAGGTCACGGACGCCCGCCGCCTCGACGGCGTGGAGCCCGGGCTGCACCCCTGGCCGGTCTCCCACACGGGCAACTCGGTGTCCTCGCCGGAGGAGGCCGCGGCCGTCGTCGAGATCGTCCGGTCACTGCTCGGCCGCACCTGGTCCACCGGCCCGGACGACCCCGGCCGACCGCTCGAGCCGTCCGACGTGATCGTGGTGGCCCCGTACAACGCGCAGGTCGCCACGGTCCGGGAGACGCTCGACGCCGCCGGCCTCGAGGGCACCACCGTCGGCACCGTGGACAAGTTCCAGGGCCGGGAGGCCGCCGTCGCGATCCTGACGATGGCGGCGTCCTCACCGCAGGAGGTGCCGCGCGGGCTGGACTTCCTCCTGAACCGGAACCGGCTCAACGTGTCGATCTCGCGCGGGCAGTGGGCCGCCTACCTCGTCCACTCCCCCGCCCTCGCGGACGCGCTGCCCACCAGGCCCGAGGACCTGCCGATGATCGGCGCGTTCCTGCGGCTCGTGCACCGCTGACTCAGTCGGTGGTCCCCTGGCGCAGCAGGAACCGCTGCAACTTGCCGGAGGGGGTCTTGGGCAGCCGGTCCACGAAGTGCACCCGGCGCGGGTAGGCGTGCTTGGAGTACTCGTCGCGGACCTTCGCCTGCAGCTCGGCCGCCAGGGCGTCCGAGTCCGCGACGGCCCCGGCGGGCACCACGAACGCCACGACCTCCTCGCCGCGCACCCCCTCCGGGTCCGGCAGGCCGACGACGGCGACCTCCTGCACCCGCGGGTGGTCGATGAGCACGGACTCCACGTCGAACGGGCCGATCCGGTACCCGGCGGCGAGGATCACGTCGTCGTCCCGGGAGGAGAAGAAGAACCAGCCGTCGTCGTCCTGCCGGGCGGTGTCCCCGGTCAGGTACCAGCGGCCGTCCGGGGTGAAGCGCTCCGCGGTCTTCTCCGGCTCCCCGAGGTAGCCGGGGAACCAGAACAGGGGCGAGGCCGCGTCGATCGCGATCTGCCCGTCCCGGATCTCCGCGGCGATCCCCGGCAGGGGCACACCCATCGAACCCGGGCGGGGCGGCGCGGCCAGCTCGGGGTGCGCGAGGGTGCAGATGACCATGCCCAGCTCGGTCTGGCCGTAGTGGTCGCGGATCTCCGTGCCGAGGGCCGCCCGGCCCCACTCGAGCACGGACGGCGGCAGCGGCTCCCCCGCCGTGGACACGCGCCGCAGCCGCAGCGGGGCGTCCTCGGTGACCTCCCCGGCCTTGGCCAGCGCGCGGAACATCGTGGGGGCGCCGGCGAGGTTCGTGATGCCCTGCGAGCGGATCACCTCGACCATGGTCGCCGGGGAGAAGGCGCCGCGGTACTGCACCGAGGTCGCCCCGAGCACCAGCGTGCCGACGATCCCGTAGTACAGCCCGTACGCCCAGCCGTGGTCGGCCGCGTTCCAGAACAGGTCCTCGGGGCGCAGGTCCACCGCGCACGTGAGGTAGACGGCGAACGCGGCGGCCGCGCGCAGCGGCACGGGCACCCCCTTGGGGCGGCCGGTGGTGCCGGAGGTGAACAGCAGGGCGATCGGCCCGTCCCCGCCGACGGCGACGTCCTCGGCCAGCGGCGCGGAGTCCGCGAGCGCGTCCCACTCCGGGCCGGTGCGGATGATCTCGATGCCCGGGATGTCCGTGAGCTTCTCCGCCTGGCGGGGTTCGGCGACGACGAGCCGCGCCGCCGCGCCCTCGATGCGCATCCGCGCGGCACCCGCGGCGAACGCGGTGAACAGCGGCATGTGCACGGCCCCGAGCCGCCACAGGGCCAGCAGCGTGACGACGAGCTCCTCCCGTTTGGACATCATCACGGGGACGCGGTCGCCGTGCGTGACGCCGCGGGCGGCGAGGCCGGCGGCGAGGCGGCGGGAGCGGTCGGCCAGCTCGCCGAAGGTGAGGTCGACGGCGGACATGTCCTCCGCCACGAACCGGAACGCCACGGCGTCGGCCGGCCATCGGTCGCAGAGCAGGTGGGCGGTGCAGGCGTCCGGGGTCTCGACGTCGGCGACCCACCCGGCCATCAGCCGGTCGATCGTCCCGGCCTCGTGGGCCTGCCCGGTCCGTTCCGTCATCTCGGTCTCCTCATCCCTCTCGGCACGCCGACGCCGGGCGACGGCGACGTCAGCCACGGTAGGTCCATCCCGCCCCGGGCCACCGGGCGCGTCCGCATGTTGCACTCGCCACCCCGTCGCGGTCGAGGACGGACCCGGTCGTCGGCTTCGTCGGGCGTCCGCGGCGCCTGCCAGAATGGGGGCCATGACCTCGCAGCCCGCGCCCGCGTCCACCGCCCACCGCCGTTCCCTCGCCGAGGCCGGCATCGCCCTCGGCCCCCTGGACGGCCGCTACCGTGCGGCGGTGGAGCCGCTCGTGGAGCACCTGTCCGAGGCGGCGCTGAACCGCAACCGCATCCACGTGGAGGTCGAGTGGTTCATCCACCTGGCCGAGCACCGTGTGCTGCCGGGTCTCGAGCCGCTCACGGCCGAGCAGCAGGCGGGCCTGCGGGCGATCGTCACGGACTTCGACGCGGAGTCCGTGGCCGAGCTGGCGGCCACCGAGAAGGTCACGGTGCACGACGTGAAGGCCGTCGAGTACTTCATCGCCGACCGCCTCGAGGGGCTGGGCCTGGGCCGGCTGAAGCCGCTCGTGCACTTCGCGTGCACCTCCGAGGACATCAACAACCTCGCCTACGCGGTGGGCGTGCGCGACGCCGTCGAGCAGGTCTGGCTGCCGGCCGCCCGCGCCGCCGTGGCCACCGTCTCCGCGATGGCCGCCGAGGCCGCCGAGACCCCCATGCTCTCCCGCACGCACGGCCAGCCGGCCACGCCCACCACGCTGGGCAAGGAGATGGCCGTGTTCGTGCACCGTCTGACCCGCCAGACCCGGCGCATCGCCGGCCAGGAGTACCTGGGCAAGATCAACGGCGCCACCGGCACCTACGCCGCCCACCTCGCCGCCGCCCCGGACGCGGACTGGCCGGCCCTGTCCCGGTCCTTCGTGGAGCACCTCGGCCTCACCTGGAACCCGCTGACCACCCAGATCGAGTCCCACGACTGGCAGGCGGAGCTGTACGCCGACGTCGCGCGCTTCAACCGGATCCTCCACGGCTTCTGCGTGGACGTGTGGAGCTACATCTCCATCGGCTACTTCGCGCAGATCCCCGTGGCCGGCGCGACCGGCTCCTCCACCATGCCGCACAAGGTGAACCCGATCCGCTTCGAGAACGCCGAGGCCAACCTCGAGCTCTCCTGCGCCCTGCTCGACTCGCTGAGCGCCACCCTCGTGGAGTCCCGTTGGCAGCGCGACCTCACGGACTCGACGTCGCAGCGCAACATCGGCGTGGCCCTCGGCCACTCGGTGCTCGCCCTGACCAACGTCGCCAAGGGCATGGGCCAGCTCCAGGTGGCCGAGCCCGTGCTGGCGCAGGACCTCGACACGAACTGGGAGGTGCTCGGCGAGGCCGTCCAGACCGTGATGCGTGCCGAGGCGATCGCCGGCGTCGAGGGCATGGACAACCCCTACGAGCGCCTCAAGGAGCTGACCCGCGGCCACCGCGTGGACGGGGCGCGCATGCGCGAGTTCGTGCAGGGCCTCGGCCTGTCGGAGGCGGCCCAGGCGCGCCTGCTGGAGCTGACCCCGGCCGGGTACACCGGCGTGGCGGCGGAGCTGGCCAAGGAGTTCGGCCCCGCGCAGGGCTGACCGGGCCGCCTGACGGGGGACGATGGGCGGGTGCTGCTTCCGTCTCTCCCCGTGTGGCTGCTGTCCGCCACCCCCAAGGACCCCGCCGAACTCGATCGGGACGTGCCCGAGCCGATCGACGCGCACGGCGAGCTCGCCGACGCGATCACCGCGGCGATCACCGCCGTGGACCTCGTGGGCGTGTTCTTCTTCGCGATCTCGGGCGCCGTCCTCGCCGTGCGCAAGGGCTACGACATCGTCGGCTCCCTTCTGCTGGCCCTCATGGTGGGCACGGGCGGCGGCGTCGTCCGTGACCTCGTGGTCGGCCGGGACGTGCCCGCGGCCTTCGACAACCCCTGGTACCTGATCCTGCCGGCGGTCGCGTCGCTGGCGGTGTTCCTCCGGATCTTCGACGGCGAGCGCGGCCACCACGCCGTCATGGCCTTCGACGCCGTCGGCCTGGCCGTGTACTGCGTGGTGGGCACGCGCATCGCCCTGCTCGCCGGCCTGAGCCCGGTCGCCGCCGCGGTGCTGGGCCTGGTGACCGCCGTCGGGGGTGGCATCCTGCGCGACGTCGTCGCCGGGGAACCGCCCGCCGTGTTCGGCGGGCGCGGCTGGTACGCGCTGCCGGCCATCCTCGGCGCGGGCACGACGGCGGCCCTCGGCCAGGCGGAGGTCCTGAACCCGCTGACCTCGGCGGCGGTGATGGTGCTCGTGCTCGTGCTGCGCGTGGTGTCGCTGCGCAGGGAGTGGCTCGCCCCGGGGGCCGAGATCTCGGGGGAGACCCAGCGCCAGCGCATGGATCCGCATGACGAGCCGCCCGTGCCGGACATCCGCGACCGCAAGGGCAGGGACGGGCCGCCCGCCGCCCCCGGCGAGGACGGCCCCCCGGCGAACGAGGAGACACCCGGCGCCGACGAAGACGTCACACCTCGGGGGACACCCGGGTGAACAAACGAGCCACTGCGCGGGCCGCACGGGACAATGGCCGGTGAATCCCCGGACCCAACGGAAGGAGCCGCCGTGGACGTGCAGCAGTTCTTCGCCACCCTCACCGACGTCCCGTGGCTGCTCACGACCCTGGACCTGATCGGGATCTTCTTCTTCGCCACCTCGGGGGCGCTGCTGGCGGCCCGCAAGCAGTTCGACCTGGTGGGCTCGATGGCGCTGTCCCTGCTGGCGGGCCTGGGCGGCGGCTTCACACGGGACATCCTGCTGGACCGGGGTCTGCCCGCGTCCCTGGAGAACCCGGTCTATCTGGCCCCGCCCCTGCTGGTGTCCCTGCTCGTGTACGTCAAGGTGATCCACCCGAATCGCCTGAACCTGACCATCACCCTGTTCGACGCCGCCGGTCTCGCCCTGTTCACGGTGTCCGGCGTGCTGCTGGCGCACTCGATGGGCGTGCACCCGGTGTCCACGGTGGTGATCGCGATGGTCACGGCGCTGGGCGGCGGCGTGCTGCGGGACATCGTCGCCAACGAGGTCCCGTCCATCTTCGACCCCCGCGGCGTCTACGTCCTCCCCACGTTCCTGGGCGCGGTGCTGGCGACCGTGGTGGCCATGAACGGCGCGCTCAACGGGTACACCGGCTTCCTCATCGCGTTCCTGATCTTCGCGGTGCGGATGATCGCCTACCGCTACCAGTGGCGGTTCTTCGGCGCGGAGATCTCCCAGGACAAGGAGTCCCTCGAACGTCTGCGGCGCCTGGCCACGCAGGCGCAGGAGGCGGCCGCCCGCCGGGTGGAGCGCACCCTCGAGCGCCGGCTGCGCTCCCCCGGCGCCCCCGCCTTCCCCGACGACGACACGCACGGGTCCTACGGCCCGCGGCAGGAGTACGAGGACCAGGTGCGGGTGGACGACTACGACCCGCAGACCCAGACGATCACCGTCGTCGACCCCGCCTCACACCAGCAGGTGCGCCTGGACCGCGGCACCGGCGTCATGGACGTCACCGACCTGCGCACCGGGCGCACGCGCAGCTTCGACGACCCCGAGCACGACTGGATCGCGGACGACCCGGCGGACCCGAGGGACTGAGGGATGCGGTGAGCCCGACGCCGGGCCGCGCACGCGCACCCCGCGGACGGGTCTATGCTGAGAGTCCATGACCGGCACGCATGAGACCGCCCGCCCCGCCAGCACGACCACGGAGGCCGCGGCCTCCGGCCCCCTCCACCGCGTCGGATTCGACCGCGCGAAGTACATCGAACTCCAGTCCCAGCACATCCAGGAACGCCGCCGCCAGATCGGCGGGAAGCTGTACCTGGAGATGGGCGGCAAGCTCTTCGACGACCTGCACGCCTCCCGCGTCCTGCCCGGCTTCACCCCGGACAACAAGATCGCGATGCTGGACCGCATCAAGGACGAGACCGAGATCCTGGTGTGCTTCAACGCCAAGGACCTCGGGCGGAACAAGGTCCGCGCGGACCTGGGCATCACGTACGAGGACGACGTCCTGCGCCTCGTGGACGTGTTCCGGGAGCGCGGGTTCCTGGTGGAGCACGTGGTGGTCACGCAGCTGGAGGACGCCAACCACCGTGCACTGGCGTTCCTCGAGAAGCTCGAGCGCCTCGGCCTGAAGGTGGCCCGCCACCGCGTGATCCCCGGCTACCCGCACGCCATGTCCACGATCGTCTCGGAGCAGGGCTTCGGTGCCAACGAGTGGTCCGAGACCACGCGGGACCTCGTCGTCGTGACGGCCCCCGGCCCGGGCTCCGGCAAGCTGGCGACGTGCCTGAGCCAGGTGTACAACGATCGGCAGCGGGGCATCCCGGCCGGCTACGCGAAGTTCGAGACGTTCCCCATCTGGAACCTGCCGCTCGAGCACCCGGTGAACGCCGCCTACGAGGCCGCCACCGTGGACCTGGACGACATCAACCTGATCGACCCGTTCCACCTGGCCGAGTACGGCGAGCGGGTGACGAGCTACAACCGCGACGTCGAGGTGTTCCCGCTGCTGTCCGCGCTGCTGGAGAAGGTCACGGGCACCACCCCGTACAAGTCCCCCACGGACATGGGCGTGAACATGGCCGGCGCGGCGATCGTGGACGACGAGGTGTGCCAGGAGGCCGCAAAGCAGGAGATCATCCGGCGCTACTACAAGGCTCAAGTCAACGAGGCGCTGGAGGGCGCGGACGACACCGAGTCCGAGCGCGTGGCCCTGGTGATGTCCAAGCTGGGCCTGAGCTCGGAGGACCGCCCGGTGGTGGGTGCCGCGCAGTTGGTGGCCGAGCGCACCGGTGAGCCCGGCGCGGCCGTGCAGCTGGCGGACGGCACCCTGGTGACCGGCAAGACCTCGGAGCTGCTGGGCTGCTCCGCCGCGGTGCTGCTCAACGCCCTCAAGGTGCTGGCCGGCATCGAGGACGACGTGCACCTGCTCTCCCCCGCCTCGATCGAGCCGATCCAGACGCTCAAGACCGTGCACCTGGGCTCCAAGAACCCGCGGCTGCACACGGACGAGGTGCTGATCGCGCTGTCCGTGTCCGCGGCGACCGACGAGAACGCGAAGGCGGCCGTCGAGCAGCTGGCGAGCCTCGAGGGCTGCGACGTGCACACGACGACGATCCTCGGCTCCGTGGACGAGGGCATCTTCCGGTCCCTGGGGATGCTCGTCACGAGCGAGCCGAAGTTCCAGAAGAAGGGGCTGTACCGGAAGCGGTGAGGCGGGGCGGTTCGGGCGGTCGCTTTCGTTGACGAAACGGGCGACCCCTGGGCGTTTTCGTTCGAGAAGTGGGAGCGGGCCACGGCCCGCTCAGGAGGCCCCGGTGGTTCGCCGGGGCCTCCGTTCGTTGACGACGGCGACAACTCGCTCCGCGACGACGGCCGGGTCCTCGTGCTCCCAGAAGCGGAGGACGAGCCAGCCGCGCTCCGTCAGGATGCGCGTGGTCTCCAGGTCCCGGGCCCGGTTCGTGGCGACCTTGTCCGACCAGTAGCCGCCGTTGGCCTTCGGCGCGATGTAGTGCTGGGGACACCCGTGCCAGTAGCAGCCGTCGATGAGGACGGCGACGCGCGCGGGACGGAACAGGATGTCCACCGTGCGGCGGAGGTCCTTCTCCGGCTTCGCGTTCACCCGGTAGCGGAGGCCGGCGGCATGGAGGAGACGGCGAACGGGGGCGTGTCAGATGGTCTGTGTAAGCCGTACCGAGAGGAACGGTAAGAATCA
>NZ_JALJRI010000021.1:0-56812 GCF_024519795.1 Micrococcus sp. Mcc89
GGATCAACCCCTACCTGTGACCACCCCGCTTACACAGACAAGTTGACACGCCCTCACCCGGTCAGTCCTCGCACTCGGCGGCGAGTCCGATTCCGAACCGGACCATGCCCACTTTCCTGCGCTTAGCCGGGTATCCCAGGCGGTCCAGCTCAGCCCCGAATGCCTTAGCGCTCAGGGGGTCTGCCCCGTCCTGCACCGCCCATGCCGCCCATGACTGGTGCAGGTCACTGGAGCGCGCGGACGCGCCGGACATGACGACGCAGTTCTCGGCGATGAACCGGCGCACCGCGTCAGACTGGACCGCGTAGGCGTCCGTCGCGGCCTTCACCGCGTCAGGCTCACCCATGCCGTGGTCCTCGTAGTCCCACCACCCGCGCACGGCCCACGTCACCACAGCGTCAGCGGCGGCGCGCAGACGCTCGGGCAGGGCCGTGTCCCGGTGCTCGGGCGGAATCACCACGTCAAACGGGATGACCCGGACCCGTCGCCACACCGCCGGATCGTTGCCCTTCACCTTCGGCAGATGATTGGTGACGAACACGAATTGGTGCGAGGGCTCCCAGGTGACAGGCGGCTGGTACAGGTTGCGCGCCGTGATGGGATCACCACCGGTCAGGCGCTTCATCAGCGCCGCGTCCAGGGGCTTGCCCTCTTCGGTCTCAGAGCCGATGACCAAACGGGCACCGAACAGCTGCATCATCTCCGGCCCGCCCGGCCCCCGTCCGGAGGTCATCAGCATGTCGGGGTCAATAACCGCCGCGTAGTCCCCCAGCGCGTGAGCGATGGCCGTATACGCGGTTCCCTTGCCGTTCGCCCCGGTCCCGGTCAACACCGGGAACAGGTGCTCACGGACGGCCCCGAACACGGCTTGCCCGATGACACGTCGCAGATATTCCCGCTCTGCTTCGACCGGGAGGATCGTTGCCAGAAACGCTTCCCACACGCCCCCGTCCGCGTCCGGGTCCCACGCGCCACGACACACGCGCGTCAAGCGGTCGGCGGGGTCGTGGGGGCTCAGGGTTCGTGTTCGCAGGTCCAATGTCCCGTTGGCGACGTTCAGCAGGTAGGGGTCGGCGTCGAGGGCGGACACCGGCACACGGATACCGGGCAGGGTGGCCGCGATGTCCAGGACGCCCCGAATGCCGGCGGCGTTCTCGCACCGGCGCACATCATCACGCAGATTGCGGTCACCTTCGTGGGACTCGGCCAGAGCGGAGCGCAGCACATCGTGCACGGCCCGTTCAGCGGCGGCGGTCTCATCCGGTGCCCACCGTGTGCCGTCCCAGTGGTGCCAGTCCATGCCGTTGACGTACATCAAACGGCCCTCATAGGCTTCGGCGAGCCGGTGGGCCATGCGGAGCTGTCCCCGGTGCTGCTCCCCCGGACGCTCAGGTGTGGGCGTCTGCTCGGCGTAGAGGTCGGGGGCGAAGTAGTCCGGGCGCTCACGGGTGACAGCGTTCAGGTCGATCTCTTCCAGGTCATGCGGCGCGGCGGTCATGGTCGGTCGCCTCCTTCAGTCCGGCGCGGGCCTGGGCGTACCAGGCGTTGAAGTGGGTCACGGATCGGGCGCGGGCAGCCTCGGCACCGTCCCAGCCGTGGAAGATGCGCGCTACCGAATCCGCGACGGCGGGGTGTACGTGCTCGCAGGGCGGGTGAGCGGCGAGGGCCGCATTCCATCCGGCCTGGAACATGGCGCGGTCCGCTTCGATCCGCTCGGCGACGGTCTCGGCGGCGCTCATGCGGTCTCCCCCCATCCGTGGCCCTCCGGCACGAGGCGGCAGAGGACAACCTCGGCCCGGTGGCCGCGCGCGACGGCGCGATCTGCGGCCCGCTGGGCGGGCTGAGCCTGGAGGAAGACGCGGCGACGGTGGCGCGGCTCAGGGTCTCCGGGGACGGTGACCACGAGCACGAAAACACCCGCGACCAAATCAGCCGCATCCGCTAGACTAGGAGCAGACTTAGGCGCATTGGTGGTGGCCGGGTCAGTTGGTTTCTGGAACGCCGTCCCCGGGGTGAGGGGGCGGCGTTCTTCCATGTGCGAGAGGCTCATGCGACCACCCCCGCCCGCCGGTTGTTGTGGGCATCGATGTACGCCAGGGCGGCGTCGCGGCGACGGCCACGAGTCACTGTCTGGTAGGCGGCGTGTTCGTCCTCGCCCATCGTCGGGGTCCGGTCGGGTCCGACGTTGCCCGCCTCGGTCAGCCGGTCCACGGAGCGCAGGTGCCGGGCGGGGCGCGGGTGGAGGTCGTCGGCCCATCGCTCGGGGAGGACGTCGCGGGCCAGAGGTTCGGATGTCTCGACGTGGCGCGCGATCAGGTCAGCGCCCCGCCGGGAGAGTCGCAGCTCGTGGCGCAGGTAGGTCTCCAGTTCCTTGACGGTGAACGTCAGGCGGTTGATGACCTGGGGTGTGGGCTTCGGCGAGCATCCGCTCGCAGCCGGGGCGGGGACGGCGGCTCTCACTGGGCATCGCCACCCAGGGCGCGCAGCTCGGCCTCGGCAGCCACGGCGGCGGACGCTTCGCGGGCACGGCGGCGAGACTGAGCCGACTTCAGGGCCAGGCGCTGGAAGTACGCGCGGCGCAGGTGCTCGGCACGGCGAGCACGCTCAGCGGGAAGGAGGGTGCCCTCCGGGTCGGCCTCATGCTCGAATCGCGCCATGAGCGCGGCGCGGGCGGGGGCGGTGCGTGCGGAGCGGTCTTCGGTGTGTGCCCAGGATTCATGGGCGGCGATGGATGCACGGAGCCTGGACTCAGCGGAAGTGGGCATGGCGAGTAGACCTTTCGGTCACCTCGCGAGCGGCCCATCTCTCACGACTTGTTGCGTTTGACGCCAAACACGTCAGGCTGTGCAGGTTTAGACTAGCACAGCGTCTACCGTGTCGCCACACACAATCAGGTTGATTCGATAGTTGCCGTGGCATTTCGGACAGACGGCGTTTCGATCCAGGGGCGCCCGCCCCATGCGGGACAGGCCCAGGTCCAGATCAGTCGGGACGGCCTCCAGGCTTTCAGGTGTCACGATAGGACCGGTGGCCGCTGCGTCGAGGGCTGCTCGCGCGCGTCGAGCTGCATTGGCTGCGCTCGGATAGTCGCCCATCATCGCCGCATCCGCGATCACAGCTTCCATGTCCGTGCGGAAACTCTCCGTGTGCCCGTCGCGCCCACCGGGGCGGCGAAGGACTAGGTGACCGTGGTGACGTTCGAGAGCGGCCACGAGACGCCCATCCTTCGGGCACCGAATCTTGGTCACAACTTCAACAGTCACAGGTCCCCCAGGTTGAGCGAACGGGATTCGGAAATAGCGCGGTCTGTGGCGCGGGCGCGGGTGTAACGCTGCAACATGTCGGGTCGCTCCCATCCCGCGACGGCCATCAAGCCCGATTCAGACCCGCCGGCAGCGAGCCAGCGGTGAGCGGCGGTGTGCCGCAACAGGTGCGGATGGAAGTGAGATAGTCCCGCCGCTGCGGCGCGGGCCTTGAGCGTCTTATGCAGTGCGTCATAGGAGAACGCCCTCCCCCGATCCCCCAGCCACCATGCATCAGTGTGGGCGAGCCGATGTTGGGCGCGCAGTCGCCGGTAACGGTCCAGGGCGCGGGCGGTCTGGGGGCCGAACGGGACAACACGGCCCTTACCACCCTTGCCCCGCCGGATAATGACGGTCCCGCGCAGCAGGTCCACGTCCTCGGCCCTGATAGCTGCGGCCTCGCCTGCACGCAGGCCAGTCTCCACCATCAGACGCACCAACGCCTCGTCACGGCGGTCGTAGAACTCCCGGCCCGAGCACGCTTTGATGAGCGCCTTCACCTGGTCATCGGTCAGCGGCTCGACCACCTTCGCATCCAACTTGGGGGCCTTTAGGCCGACGAGCGGGTCCGTCGCCAATTCGCCCTCGTCAACCAGGAATGCGGAGAACCGGCGTAGCGACAACTGGCGGGCGCGCAGTGTGGACCCCTCGCGACCCTGGTCGGCCAGTGCGTTGATGAACATCTGCACATGCCGCTTGTCCAGTACGGGGGCCGCTCCCCGTGAGGTGTGGAACTCCACGAACTGCTCCACGCCCGCCCGGTAGGACTTGATGGTCTGAGCGGACTTGCGCTCAGCAGACAGCGCCAGGGTCCACGAGTCGAGCAGGTCCAACAGGTCCAGCTCGGGCACATCGGGGGGCGTCGTCATGCCCCCATCCTAGCAATATCTGTACTGAGAGCGCTATGCGGTGGTACGCTCATGTTCGTCAGGCCCCAACAGGCCCGGAAACAAGCGGAATCCACCGCACAGCACCTAACTCTCTCAGTCCAGGTAGTCCCGGAGCACCTGCGAGCGGGAGGGGTGACGCAGCTTGGACATGGTCTTCGACTCGATCTGGCGGATGCGCTCTCGTGTCACTCCGTAGACCTTGCCGATCTCGTCCAGCGTCTTGGGCTGGCCGTCGGTCAGGCCAAAGCGCATGGCGACGACACCGGCCTCGCGCTCGGAGAGCGTGTCCAGCACCGAGTGCAGCTGCTCCTGGAGCAGCGTGAAGGAGACGGCGTCCGCGGGCACGACGGCCTCGGAGTCCTCGATCAGGTCGCCGAACTCGGAGTCGCCGTCCTCGCCGAGCGGGGTGTGCAGGGAGATGGGCTCGCGGCCGTACTTCTGCACCTCCACGACCTTCTCCGGGGTCATGTCCAGCTCCTTGGCCAGCTCCTCCGGGGTGGGCTCGCGGCCGAGGTCCTGGAGCATCTGCCGTTGCACGCGGGCCAGCTTGTTGATGACCTCCACCATGTGCACCGGGATGCGGATGGTGCGGGCCTGGTCCGCCATGGCGCGGGTGATGGCCTGACGGATCCACCACGTGGCATACGTGGAGAACTTGAAGCCCTTGGTGTAGTCGAACTTCTCGACGGCGCGGATCAGGCCGAGGTTGCCCTCCTGGATGAGGTCCAGGAACAGCATGCCGCGGCCGGTGTAGCGCTTGGCCAGGGAGACCACCAGACGCAGGTTGGCCTCGAGCAGGTGGTTCTTGGCCTTGCGCCCGTCCGCGATGATCAGCTGGATGTCCCGGCGCTCGCGGTAGTCGTCGGAGGCCTCGTGCTGCACGACGTGCTCGGCGTAGAGGCCGGCCTCGATGCGCATGGCCAGGTCCACCTCCTGCTCGGCGTTGAGCAGGGCGACCTTGCCGATCTGCTTCAGGTAGTCCTTCACCGGGTCCGCCGTGGCGCCCGCCACGACCACCTGCTGCACCGGGGCGTCGTCCTCGGAGTCGTCCATGACGAACGCGCCCTTGGACTGGGCCACCTTCTGGCCCGTGGCGGCCTTCGTGCCGGTCACGGCCTCCGCGTCCATCGCCGGACGCTCCGGAGCGTCCGAGCCGTCCGCGTCCTCGTCGTCCGAGTCCTCGGTGGCGGTCTCGTCCTCCACCACGTCCTCCTCGACGGCGTCCGCGGCCTCGGTGCGCTCGCGCGCCTCGACGAACTCCTCGTCGTCCTCGGCCTGCTCGGCGGAGGCGGCGGAGGCGGTGGCCTTCTTGCCCCGGGTCGTGGCGGTCTTCTTCGCGGCGGTGGTCTTGGCCGTGGCGGTGGTCTTGGCCGCGGCGGTGGTCTTGGCCGCGGCGGGCTTCCGGGTCGCCTTCTTCTTGGCCGTCGGCGTGGCAGCGGTCTTGGTCGCCGCCGACTTCGTCGCGGTCGTCCGCGTCGTGGCGCCCTTGGTCGTGGCGCTCTTGGTCGTGGCGCTCTTCGTGGCGGTCGACTTCTTGGCTGCCGTGGAGCGGGTGCGCGTGGTCGTGGCCCCGGAGGCAGTGGTCTCCTTGCCGTCCTGCGCACCGCTGGTCGTCGAAGTGGTCACTCGAGGCCTTTCCGTCTCGTCCGCGGCCACCCGCGGATCCTTGCAGTCCATATACACGTGACCCTGTCAAGTCCGGGCCTCGGACGACCGACGTCGTCCGGGCCCGCCGACTGCAGGGTCCGTGAGTGCCAACGACGGCTGAGACCGATCTATTCCGCACCCGGGAAACGGGCTGCGGTCGGCCGTGCCGTCGTGAAGCCGCATCATTCTCTCATGGGCGGCCACCGTCGGGCCGCCACGCGGTGGCCGGGTCGGTCGCCCAGCCTGCGACGCACCCCGCGGCCACGATGCGTCGCAGGACGGAGACGAACGGGTCGCCGGGACTCAGCGCCGCCGCCGCGGTCAGGTGGGCGTCCGCGTCGGAGCCGTGGCCGCGGGCCCAGCCGACCCACCCGGCCAGCGCCAGGGCCTGCGCCGCCACAGCCGGCGTCGCGACGGGCACGAGCGCGCGCAGCCCCGCCCGCAGGGCGTCCAGCCGATCCCAGGCCGGCGCCCGGCCCGAGGCCGCGGTGAGGATCCGTTCCTCGTCCCCCGGATCCCCCGTGGCCGCGCCGGACGGCGCGGCGGCATGGAGCAGCAGGCCGTCGCGCCAGGCCGGACGCGTCAGCGGCGAGCCCAGCACGGCCGGTGCGGGCGCGCCGCGGTCACGAGCCGCGCCGGTCAGCACCGACTCCCACTGCGCCAGCCACGCGCGGCGTGCCGCGGGCGCGTCCTGCTCGGGAGGCCGCCACCGCGCGTCGTCGGCCCGGGCCGCCGCGGGACCGCGGCGCGGGACCGGGTCGGGCACTGCTGCACGGTCCCAGACCGAACCGCGGGTCATCAGGTGCAGGGACAGCGGCGCGGCTCGGGGGTCGAGCGGGCCCTCCTCGGCGACGCCGCTCCCCCACCAGGGGCGCGCCCGTCCCCGCGCGCACGTCCAGGCCGCGGTCAGGGGGCGACCCGCGGACGCCAGGGCGTCGTCGAGCGCCGCGGCCCAGCCGGGACGGGCGAGCGTGGCCCGGGCGCCGTCCGGCAGCGCGAGGCAGAGCGTCGCGTCCGCGGCTGCGTCCCGCCGGCACACCTCGGCCACGGCGCAGGCCCAGGCGCCGACGTCGACCTCCTCGGGAGGCAGGTCGACCCGCACCACGGCGCGCAGGCGCCCGTCGCGCAGGGTGAGGAGGACCAGGCTGCCCTCGGGCAACCGCCCGAGGGCGTGGCCGACGTAGGCGAGCAGGTCCTCCGGGCCGCGGGCCGGCAGGACGGGGACGTCGAGTGAGGTGGGGGCTTCCATGCCGCCACCCTGGCCGACCGGGCGCCCGCGGTGGGATCAGTCCCCGTCGCCGGTGGACGGACGGCCGGGTCCGTCCTCCTGTGCAGGAGCGGACCCGCCGCCGGCGTCCCGCGCGGCGAGGTACGCCTCGACGGCGGAGGCGAGTTCGTCGCCGTCGGGCAGGCCCTGCTCGGTCTCGAGCAACGACCGCTCCTGGTCCTCGGCGTTCTGGTCGTAGTTGCGCTCCAGGCCGGCGATCATCTGCTGGATCTCCCCGGACCCGGAGACCTGGCGCTCCAGCTCGGCCTCGATGTCCCGCGAGGCGTCTCGCAGGTCGTCCGAGGGCAGCATGAGCCCCATGGCGGCCCCCGCGTACTCGAGCGCGGCCACGGCCGCCTGGGGGAAGGACGCCTCGGCCACGTAGTGCGGCACATGGACGGTGTAGCCCGCCGTCGGCAGGTCCGCCTCCTCGGCGCGCAGCTCCAGCATCTGCAGCAGCCCCGCGACGATGTCCGCCTGCGGGCTCCAGGTGGACAGCCCCTCGACGGCCTCGGCGCGGGACCCGTGGGTCGTGACCCCGAGCCGCCGCGTGTGCGGCACGGGCAGCGGGGCCGCGTCGAGGAACGTGAGCGAGTCCACCTCCCACTCCTGCGCGAGGCCGAGCACGGCCTCCGTCACCGCCTGCCACCGGAAGTCCGGCTCGGGGCCGGACAGCAGCAGGAAGGGGTGGCCGAGCAGGTCCTCGACCAGCTGCACCTCGAGCGCGGGCAGGCGCAGATCGCGGTAGCGGTCCCGGTCGAACCGGAGCCGGGGACGCCGGGCGCGGTAGTCGAACATCGAGTCGACGTCGAAGGAGACGACGGTCCGATGGGTCAGGTGCTCATGCAGGGCGGCCCGCACCTGCCGAGCGACCCGGCCCGCGTCCATGTGCCCGGTCAGGGCCACGAGCATGCCCAGGCCGGGGGGCACGGGCGCCCCCTCATGACGGGTGTACAGCGGCGCGGCGTCCTGCACGTCTCGTTCCCCTTCCGGTGGTCCGTCTGCGGGAGAGCCGTCCCCGCCGCCCGGATGGCGACGGACGCGGATCCCTCCCTATCCTCTGGCGTCAGTCAACCACGGCACGGCACCCTCCTATTCCGCGCCCGCGCGCCCTGGACGGGCGCGCGAGCCCTCTGGCTAGGATGACGCGGGACGGCCCGGCCCACCCCGCCGGGCGCATCCCCCCACCCCCGGAAGAGAGGCCCGTCCGTGATCACCCTGGACCGCCCGACCCTGACCGCCTGTGCCCTGGAGGACCTGACCGCCTCCGCCCTCGTGGTGGGGGTGGGCACCGGCCCGGACGGCCCCGTGCTCCTGACGGACGCGCTGCCGGCCGAGGCGGCCACCGCCCTCGAGGCCTCGTTCGAGCTGCTGGGCGTGCGGGGCGCCGAGGACGAGGTCCATCGCCTGCCGGGCCTGGGCGGCGTGCCGGTGCCGCTGCTGGTCCTGGCCGGCGTCGGCGGTCTGGACGACGACGGCGAGGCCGCGGACGAGTCCCTGCGCCGCGCCGCCGGGGCTGCCGTGCGCTCCCTGGCCGGCACCGACGCCGTGGCCCTGGCCCTGCCGGCCGACACCCCGGCCCGACTGGCCGCCGTCGCCGAGGGCGCCGTCCTGGGCGCGTACGCCTTCACCGCCCAGAAGTCCGAGCGCGCCCGCGCCGAGACGGACACGTCCCGTCCCGTCCGCGAGATCGAGGTCGTCACCCCGCTCGCCGCCGCGGACGCCGACCCCGTGCTGCGCCGGGCCGCCGTCGTGGGCGACGCGGTCTGCGCCGTGCGCGACCTGGTGAACACGGCCCCCTCGCACCTCTACCCGGCCACGTTCGCGGACGCCGTCGCGGAGGACCTCGCGGACTCGTCCGTGAGCGTGGACGTGTGGGACGAGGACCGCCTACGCGCCGAGGGCTTCGGCGGCATCCTCGCGATCGGCCAGGGCTCCTCCCGCCCGCCGCGGCTCGTGCGCATCGAGCACGCGCCGGCCGACGCCGCCGCGCACATCGCGCTGGTGGGCAAGGGCATCACCTTCGACACGGGCGGCATCTCGCTGAAGCCCGCCGCCTCGATGATGACGATGAAGTCGGACATGGCCGGCGCCGCCACCGTCTTCGCCGTCGTGCGCGCCGCCGCGGCCCTGGACGTCCCTGTGAAGGTGACCGGCTGGCTGGCGCTGGCCGAGAACATGCCCTCGGGCACCGCCATCCGCCCGTCCGACGTCATCACGATGTACGGCGGCAAGACCGTGGAGGTCATGAACACGGACGCCGAGGGCCGCGTCGTCATGGCCGACGCCCTCGTGGCGGCCACCGACGAGCGACCCGACGCGGTGCTCGACGTGGCCACCCTCACCGGTGCCCAGCTGGTCGCCCTCGGCGTGCGCCACACGGGCGTCATGGGTGACGACGCGCTGCGCGACGAGGTCGTCGCCGCGGCCGACGCGGCCGGGGAGCTCGCGTGGGGCATGCCCCTGCCGGAGCAGCTGCGCGCCTCGCTCACTTCGCGCGTCGCGGACATCTCCAACATGGGCGACCGCTTCGGCGGCATGATGACCGCCGCCACCTTCCTGCGCGAATTCGTCGACGCCGGACGGTCGGAGGGCGACGCCGCCGCACGGACCCCCTGGGCCCACCTCGACATCGCCGGCCCCTCCTTCAACGAGTCGGCCGCGTACGGCTACACCCCGCAGGACGCCACCGGCGTGATGGTGCGGACCCTGGTGGGTCTCATCGAGGGGCGTGCCCGGTAAGGTTGGTCCCGATGTCCACCGCGTCCCCGGCCGCGCGGCCCGCCGCCGACGGCCGGGGGTGGCGGTGACGCACCACCACCACGATCCACCGACCCCAGCACCAAGGAGCAACATCGTGGCCGACAAGGCAACCGCTCAGGAATTCGACGTCCTCGTCCTCGGCGGTGGCTCCGCCGGGTACGCCGCAGCCCTGCGTTCCGTGCAGTACGGCAAGTCCGTCGCCCTCGTGGAGAAGTCCAAGGTCGGCGGCACCTGCCTGCACTGGGGCTGCATCCCCACGAAGGCCTACCTGCACGCCGCCGAGGTGGCCGATGAGACCCGCAACGCCGCCAAGTTCGGCGTCAACGCGACCCTCGAGTCCGTGGACATGGCGAAGGTGCGCGACTACAAGGACGGCATCGTCGCCGGCAAGCACAAGGGCCTGGCCGGCCTGCTGAAGATGCGCAAGGTCCAGGTCATCGAGGGCGAGGGCAAGCTCGTCTCGAAGAACGAGGTCGAGGTCGACGGCACCCGTTACACGGCGGAGAACATCGTGCTGGCCTCCGGCTCCGTGGCCAAGACCATGGGCCTGCCCATCTCCAAGAAGATCATGACCTCCACGGAGGCCCTCGAGCTGGACTACACCCCGAAGTCGGCCATCGTGCTCGGCGGCGGTGTCATCGGCTCCGAGTTCGCGTCCCTGTGGAACTCCTTCGGCGTCGACGTCACCATCATCGAGGGCCTGAAGACCCTGGTCCCCAACGAGGACCCGGCGATCATCAAGGTCCTCGAGCGCGAGTTCAAGAAGAAGGGCATCAAGACCAACCTGGGCACGTTCTTCGACAAGGTCGAGGAGACCGACTCGGGCGTCAAGGTGACCCTCGCGGACGGCAAGGAGTTCGAGGCCGAGGTCTGCCTCGTCGCCGTCGGCCGCGGCCCGAACACCGAGGGCCTCGGCTACGAGGAGCAGGGCGTCAAGATGGACCGCGGCTTCGTCCTCACCGACGAGCGTCTGCACACCGGCGTCGGCAACATCTACGCCGTGGGCGACATCGTTCCTGGTCTGCAGCTGGCGCACCGCGGCTTCCAGCAGGGCATCTTCGTGGCCGAGGAGATCGCCGGCAACAAGCCGATGGTCGTCGAGGACATCAACATCCCGAAGGTCACCTTCACCGAGCCGGAGATCATGTCCGTGGGCTACACCCAGCCCAAGGCGGAGGAGGAGTTCGGCAAGGACAACGTCGAGGTCGCCGAGTACAACCTGGCCGGCAACGGCAAGTCCTCGATCCTCGGCACCGGCGGCATCATCAAGATGATCCGCCAGAAGAACGGCCCGATCGTGGGCGTGCACGGCATCGGCAAGCGCATCGGCGAGCAGATCGGCGAGGCGCAGCTCATCGTGAACTGGGAGGCCTACCCCGAGGACGTCGCCCAGTTCGTGCACGCGCACCCCACGCAGAACGAGGCCCTGGGCGAGGCCGCCATGGCCCTGTTCGGCCACCCGCTGCACAGCTGACCCACCGCACTGACCATCCCGGGCCCGTGCGTCGGGCCCACCTCGCAACCCCGGGTGGGCGCCCCCGGCGCCCACCCCTCATGAGGAGCATCGGAACCATGTCTGAAACCGTGAACCTGCCCGCCCTGGGCGAATCCGTCACCGAGGGCACCGTGACCCGCTGGCTCAAGGCCGTCGGCGACGAGGTCGCCGTCGACGAGCCCCTGGTGGAGGTCTCCACCGACAAGGTCGACACCGAGATCCCGTCCCCCGTGGCCGGCGTGCTCGAGGAGATCCTGGTCGAGGAGGACGACACGGTCGAGGTCGGCGCCCCGCTGGCCACGATCGGCGACGGCTCCGGCGGCGGCTCCGCCGACGCGTCGGAGGACGACGCCGCGGCCGAGGAGCCCGCCGTCGAGGAGGCGCAGCAGGACGACGCCCAGCAGGAGCCCGCAGGCGAGCCGGCTCCGGAGGAGCGCGCCTCCACCGACCAGGGCTCGGACGGGGCCCCGTCGGCCGGCGGCGAGGCCTCCGAGGTCACCCTGCCCGCGCTGGGCGAGTCCGTGACCGAGGGCACCGTGACCCGCTGGCTGAAGTCCGTCGGCGACGAGGTCGAGGTCGACGAGCCGCTGCTCGAGGTCTCCACCGACAAGGTCGACACCGAGATCCCCTCCCCCGTGGCGGGCACCCTCCTGGAGATCCGTGCGGAGGAGGACGACACCGTCGAGGTGGGCGCCGTCCTCGCACTCGTCGGCTCCGGCTCCGCCGGCGGCGGCTCCGCCCCGTCGGAGGGCTCCTCCGGTCAGGACGAGGCGTCCGCCGAGGAGATCGAGGACAAGGCGACCGAGGCCGAGGCCCCCGAGGAGACCGAGGAGGCCGCCGAGGCCGCCGGCGCCGAGAAGTCGGAGAAGACGCCGGAGGCGTCTCCGTCCGAGGAGGCCTCCCGGCGCGAGTCCGCTGAGCGCGACTCCGCGCAGGCCGAGTCCGCCGAGGCGCCCTCCGCCACCGAGCCCGGCCAGGGCTACGTGACCCCGCTGGTGCGCCGCCTGGCCCACCAGAACAACGTGGACCTGTCCACGGTTCGCGGCACGGGCGTCGGCGGCCGCATCCGCAAGCAGGACGTGCTCGCCGCCGCGCTGGCCTCGCAGGCCGCCGCGGGCGGGTCCGAGGCTCCGGCCGAGCAGGCCTCCGAGGCTGCCGCCCCGTCGTCCGCCCCGGCCGCTGCGTCCGCCCCGGCCGCGAGCTCCTCCGTGGACCCCTCGGTCCGCGGCGAGGTGGAGAAGGCGCCGCGCATCCGCCAGGTCATCGCCCAGCGCATGCGCGAGTCCCTCGACCTGTCCGCCCAGCTGACCCAGGTGCACGAGGTGGACGTCACCCGCATCGTGCAGCTGCGCAAGAAGGCCAAGGCCTCCTTCCAGCAGCAGGCCGGCGTGAACCTGACGTACCTGCCGTTCATCACCAAGGCGGTCGCCGAGGCCCTCAAGCAGCACCCCAAGCTGAACGCGTCGTTCTCCGAGGACAACAAGGAGATCACGTACCACGCGTCCGAGGACATCGCGATCGCCGTGGACACGGAGAAGGGGCTGCTGGTGCCCGTCATCAAGGACGCCGGCTCCCTGAACCTGACGGGCCTCGCCCAGAAGATCGCCGACGTGGCCGAGCGCACCCGCACGAACAAGATCTCGCCGGACGAGCTCTCGGGCGGCACGTTCTCGATCACGAACATCGGCTCCGTGGGCGCGCTGTTCGACACGCCGATCATCAACCAGCCGCAGGTCGCGATCCTGGGCATCGGTGCGATCGTCAAGCGCCCCATGGTGGTGACCGACGCGGACGGCAACGACTCGATCGCCATCCGCCACATGATGTACCTGTCCCTGACCTACGACCACCGCCTGGTGGACGGGGCCGACGCGGGCCGCTTCCTGACGACGCTGCGTCAGCGTCTCGAGGGCGGCGAGTTCGCCAACGAGCTGGGTCTCTGACGGAAAGGGAGAAGGACTGTGGATATCCTGCACAGCATCCTGGTGGCCGTGCACATCGTGTCCGCCGCAGCGATCGTGGGCGGTTGGTTCGCGCACTTCCGCAACCCGACCGTCACCACCTCGCAGTGGTGGGGCTCCGTGGGCATGATCGTCTCCGGCGTGGTGCTTTTCGGCCTCGCCATGAGCGGGGAGCCGAACCACATGAAGCTGGGCGTCAAGTTCCTGATCGGCGTCATCGTCTTCGTGGCCGCCCTGATCGGCCGCCGCAAGTCCAACCGCGGGGAGGTCGTGCCCACGGGCCTGGCCCACGCGGTGGGCGGTCTGGGCCTGGTGAACATCCTGGTCGCCGTCCTCTGGCAGTGATCAGCCCAGGCGGCTGACGCCGCACCACGCCGCGGGCCCCGGGGAGCTTCTCCCCGGGGCCCGCGGCGTCCCCCCGTCTGGACCGCCGGCCTCCGGCGCTGGATCCGGGCCCGGGGTCAGCGCGGATCGACGGTCTCGACCCGCCACGTCCGACCCGCCGCGCCGCCGTCCCGCCCCTCGGGGCCCTCTCCGTGGCCGCTGCGCAGGACCAGCACGACCTCCTCGGCCGTCGCCTCCCGATGCGCCGCCACGCGTCCCGCGCGGTCCAGCACGGTGTGGGCCGACGTCCGGAGCACGGCGTCGACACGCAGCGCGTCGTCCCCGGCCCGCCGGGCGGGTCCGGCCTGCTCCACCGTCACCTCGAGGCCGGAGAAGGCGAACCCCTCGTCCGTCAGCCGGCGCAGCAGATCCCGGTCGTTCTCCCACGCCGGTCCCCCGGGCACGGCGTAGGCGTCCAGTCGCGCAGGCTCCGGGTCGATGAGCGCGGCAGTCCGGGCGTGGCCGACCGCGGCCAGCGCCTCGCCCACGTCGACGGCGTCCTCCCCGGCGGCGTCTTCGCCGGGGGCACCCGCGTCCGGCACCCTCGCCGGCGTCCCGCTCTCCGGCGTCCCGTCCGCCGGGCGCGCCGCGTCCACCGAGGTGCCGGCCGGCACCGCGCCCGCCGGCTCCGGCGCCCCCTCCGTCGCGTCGCCCAGGGACGCCGGCCACCACAGCCCGGCGGTGCCGCCGCCCACGGCCAGCGCGGTGGCCAGCCCGGCGGCCACGAGGACGCCCCGGCGTGGCGCCGCCCCCCGTCGGCGCGCGAGCGCGCGCCGTCTCGGAGCCGCGCGTCGTCCCCGGCGTCGCCGCGTGGGCCCGGAGCCCGGCAGCACCGTGGGCAGCAGGTGCGCCACCTCGGCGGGGGCGGCCTCTCCCAGCGGGACCGGCTCGGGCCGGGCCGTCGCGTATACGGCTGCGGCGGCCTCCTCCGCGCTCGGCCGCGCCGCCGGGTCCGGGGAGAGCGCCGCATCGAGCAGCAGCGCGAGCTCGGGGGACGCTTCGGGGACCAGGACGGGCAGCGGCGCCCGATGCCCGGCGGCGCCCGGCGCCCGACCGGTGAGCGCGTACCAGCCCAGGGCGGCCCACGCATGGACGTCACTCGGCGCCCCCACCGCCGGAGACGCCCCCGGTTCCGCCCCGGCCCCCTCCACCGCGGCGAGCGCCTCGGGGGCCGCGAAGCCCGGCGTCGCCCCGGCCCCCGACGCCCCGCCGACCACCCGGGCGACGCCGAGGTCGGCGAGGGCCGGGCTGCCGTCGACGCCGAACAGGACGTTCGCCGGGGACACGTCGCCGTGCACCACCCCCTCGCGGTGCAGGCACGCGAGAGCCTGGGCGATCGGGACGAGCACGGTGACGGCCTGCCCCGGGCTCAGGGGTCCGACCCGCTGCACCATGTCCTGCAGCGTGCCGGCCGCGCGGTGCTCGGTGAGGACCCCGAGGCCCCGGTCCGTCTCCACCACGCCGAGCACGCGCAGCAGATGGGGATGCGCGACCCGTCCGGCCTGCGCCTCCGCCGCCAGCGCATCCGGCGCCGCGCCGGCACGGGGCACCTTCAGGGCGGCCCGGACGCCCCGACCGTCCTCGACGAGCCAGACCTCCGCCTGGGCGCCCGCGCCGAGCAGCCGGACGGGTTCCCAGCCCGGGGCGCGCGGCGCAGCCGTGCCCGGCTCCGACGACCTCTCCGGTTCGGTCTCCGGCCCGCCGCCGACGCGTCCGGCCGCGCCGCCGTCCGCCTCGTCCCAGTCCCGCATCGGTCTCCCCTCTCCGCCGCGCCGTCCGTTCCAGCCCAGGGTGCCGCATGTCCCCGAGCGTCACGGCGGTTGTCCACAGGTCCGGGCCCGAGGACTACAGTGGACGTCATGCCCGAGACACCCCTGCCGCCCCTGCGCGTGCTCGGCCTGGCGCCCGACCTGGTGGACTACCACGCCGCCTGGGACGCCCAACGCGCCCTGCACGCGGACGTCGTCGCCGGCCGCTCCGACGGCGAATTCCTCCTCCTGGAGCACGAAGCCGTCTACACGGCCGGTCGCCGCACCGAGGACGCCGAGCGCCCCACGGACGGCGCCCCCGTCGTGGACGTGGACCGCGGCGGCAAGATCACATGGCACGGGCCGGGCCAGCTGGTCGGCTACCCCGTGGTCCGGCTGCGCGACCGTGCCCACGTCAAGGACTACGTCTGGTTCCTCGAGGAGCTGCTGATCCGCACCGCCGCCGAGTTCGGCGTCACGGCCGTCCGCGTGGACGGGCGGGCAGGCATCTGGGTCCTCGCGGACCGGGACGACGACGGCACGGCCCGCCCGGACCGCAAGGTCGGCGCCATCGGCCTGTCCATCCACGACGGCGTCTCGATGCACGGCTTCGCACTGAACTGCTCCAACTCCCTGGCCCCCTACGAGGGCATCATCGCGTGCGGCATCACGGACGCCGCCACCACCACCCTGTCGGTCGAGACGGGCCGGACCATCACCCCGGCCGACGTCGTGCCGGTGCTCACCCGTCATCTGGACGAGCTCGGGCCTGCGTACATCGCCGTCACCCCCACGGAAGGAATCCCCGCATGAGCCTCGCCCCCGAAGGACGCCGCCTGCTGCGCGTGGAGGCGCGCAACGCCGAGGTGCCCGTCGAGCGCAAGCCCGAGTGGATCAAGGCCAAGGTCCACATGGGCCCCGAGTACATCGGCCTGAAGAACAAGGTCAAGTCCGCCGGCCTGCACACCGTGTGCGAGGAGGCCGGCTGCCCCAACATCTTCGAGTGCTGGGAGGACCGCGAGGCCACGTTCCTCATCGGCGGGGACATCTGCACCCGCCGGTGTGACTTCTGCGACATCACCTCCGGCAAGCCGCGCCCCCTGGACATGGAGGAGCCGCAGAAGGTCGCCGAGAACATCCGCGAGATGGACCTGCGGTACGCCACCGTCACGGGCGTGGCCCGTGACGACCAGAAGGACGGCGCGGCGTGGCTCTACGCGGAGACCATCCGCCGCATCCACGCGCTCAACCCGGGGACCGGCGTCGAGATCCTGCCGCCGGACTTCGGCGCGGTGCCGGAGCTCGTCCAGCAGGTGTTCGACGCGCGGCCCGAGGTGTTCGCGCACAACCTGGAGACGGTGCCGCGCATCTTCAAGCGCATCCGCCCGGCCTTCACGTACGAGAAGTCCCTCCGGGTGCTCACGATGGCCAAGGCCGACGGGCTCGTGACCAAGTCCAACCTCATCCTCGGCATGGGCGAGGAGGACCACGAGATCGACCAGGCCCTGGTGGACCTGCACGAGGCCGGCTGCGACATCATCACCATCACGCAGTACGTGCGGCCCTCGAAGCTGCACCACCCCATCGACCGCTGGGTGAAGCCGCAGGAGTTCGTCCAGTGGTCCCAGCGCGCCGAGGAGATCGGTTTCCAGGGCGTCATGGCGGGCCCGCTGGTGCGCTCGTCGTACCGCGCGGGCAAGCTCTATGCGCAGGCCATGCAGCGCCTCGGCCGGACCCTGCCGGAGAACCTGGCGCACCTGGCCGGGGAGAAGACCGCCCGCCAGGAGGCCTCCGCCGTCGTCGCCCAGATGTCCTGAGCCGCCCGACTAGACTGGACCCCGTCATGACGAAGAACAGCCAGCCCCCCGCGTCCTCCTCCGGCTCCACCTCCGCCACGCTCAAGGAGGTCAAGGCCATGCAGCGCGAGCGTCGCCTCCGCGAGAAGGAGCAGGCGAAGGCCCAGCGCCGGGACAAGCGCGCCACGAAGGGCCCGGGCGTGATCTCCCAGCTCAAGCAGGCCTACGCCATGACCAAGGCGCACGACCCCAAGGTCGGACTGTGGATGCTGCTGGCCTTCCTGGGCGCCCTGGTCGTCGGCCTCGTCATCGGCCTCCTGCTGGACAACTGGATCACGTGGCTGCTCATCGCGATCCCGTTCGGTGTGCTCGCCGCCGTCGTCATCCTGAACCGGAAGGCGCGCCGCGCCGGGTTCGCCCAGCTCGAGGGCCGCCCCGGCGCCGCCGGCGCCGCGCTCTCCACGCTGGGCCGCGGCTGGATCGTGTCCGAGCAGCCGGCCGCCGTGAACCCGAAGACCCAGGACCTCGTCTACCGCGCCGTGGGCCGGCCGGGCGTCGTGCTGGTGACGGAGGGCCCCTCCCCCCGCGTCGCCGCGCTGGTGGTCAAGGAGGAGAAGGCCATGCGCCGCTTCCTGCCCGGCGTGCCCGTCACCGTGGTGGAGTCCGGCAACGGCCAGGGCCAGGTCCCGCTGCACGAGCTGCCCGGCACGCTCAAGGGCATGAAGAAGGCCCTCACGGCGCAGGAGGTCCAGGCCGTGGACAAGCGTCTGACCGCGCTCAACACCAACCGGCTGCCCATCCCCAAGGGCGTCGACCCGAACAAGGTGCGCCCGAGCCGGCGCGCCATGCGCGGCCGCTGAGCGCCGACGCACCCGCGCGAAAGGGGGGCGCCCCGCCGAGGATTCGGCGGGGCGCCCCCCTTTCGTCGTGTCCGGCCTCGCGTCGAGTCGGATCCGGCGTCGTCCGGCGCGGGCCGGTGCGCTCACATGCGGATCTCGACGGTGCCGGCGACCTTGTCGTGCATGCCGCGGCCGTCCGGGCCGACGACGACGGCCGGCAGCACGAGGCACAGCAGCGCCGTGCGCACCACCACGCGGTGCACGGGGGCGGTCCGGCCGCCGAGGCGCACCACCTGGGTGCGGCACACGGCCTTGCCCACGGTGGTGGCCAGCAGGGTGATGCCCAGGATGTGCATGGTGGCGAAGACCATCAGGGTGGCGATCGCGTCGGAGTCGAAGAGCAGCCAGGACACGCCCAGGGCCAGGAACCAGTCGATCACGAGGGCGACGGCGCGGCGGGCCGCAGTGGCCATCGAGGTCGGGCCGTGCTCGGGCAGGCCCAGCAGGTCCCCCGGCCAGCGGCCGCCGGCCAGGCCGCCGCCCGGACCGTCCACCCAGCCGGCGAGGTCGCGCCGGGTGATCAGCGGCTCGTCGCGGCGGGTCGGTTCGGGCTCTTGCGCGGGGTCGGGTGCTCTGCGTGCCACCGGCCCAGCCTACCGGCGCGGAACCGCGAGGCTCGCCGTGGGGCGTCACCGACGCCCACGGAGGCCGCCGGGCAAGTAGGGTGATGACACCCGCCACGCCAGCGCCGCCGTGCCGGACATGCCACCATCGTCACGACCACAGGAGCGCACCATGTTCACCTCCCCCGCGGACGTCCTCGCGTACATCAAGGATGAGGGGATCGAGTTCGTCGACGTCCGCTTCACCGACCTCCCCGGCATGCAGCACCACTTCAACGTGCCCGCCTCGAGCGTCGACGAGGACTTCTTCGTCACGGGCCAGCTCTTCGACGGCTCCTCGATCCGGGGCTTCGCCGGCATCGCCGAGTCCGACATGCAGCTCATCCCGGACGTCGCGACGGCCTTCGTGGACCCCTTCCGGGTCCGCAAGACCCTCACGATGAACTTCTCCATCGTGAACCCCCGCACCGGCGAGCCCTACCTGCGCGACCCGCGCGGCGTGGCCCAGCGCGCGGAGGCCTACCTGAGCTCCTCCGGCATCGCCGACACGGCGTTCTTCGCCCCCGAGGCCGAGTTCTTCATCTTCGAGGACGTCCGCTACGAGTCCTCCCCCCGCGGCTCGTTCTACGCCGTGGACTCGGACGAGGCCTGGTGGAACGCCTCCCGCGAGGACGAGGGCGGCAACCTGAGCCACAAGACCGGCCTCAAGGGCGGCTACTTCCCCGTCTCCCCCACGGACAAGCAGGCCGACCTGCGCGACGAGATCTGCTCGGTCCTGGCCGAGGTCGGCCTCGAGGTAGAGCGCTCCCACCACGAGGTGGGCGCCGCGGGCCAGGCGGAGATCAACTACCGCTTCAACACGCTGACCCACTCGGCGGACGACCTGCAGAAGTTCAAGTACGTCGTCAAGAACGTCGCCAACATGTTCGGCAAGTCCGCGACCTTCATGCCCAAGCCCGTCTTCGGCGACAACGGCTCCGGCATGCACTGCCACCAGTCCCTGTGGAACGGCGGCGAGCCGCTGTTCTTCGACGAGAAGGGCTACGCGAACCTCTCGGACACCGCCCGCTGGTACATCGGCGGCCTGCTGAAGCACGCCTCCGCGGTCCTGGCCTTCACCAACCCCACGGTGAACTCCTACCGCCGCCTGGTGCCGGGCTTCGAGGCCCCCGTGAACATGGTTTACTCGCAGGGCAACCGCTCGGCGGGCATCCGCATCCCGATCACCGGCTCCAACCCGAAGGCCAAGCGCATCGAGTTCCGCGCCCCGGACGCCTCGGGCAACCCGTACCTCGCGTTCGCCGCGCAGCTGATGGCCGGCCTGGACGGCATCCGCAACCGCATCGAGCCGGCCGAGCCGATCGACAAGGACCTCTACGAGCTGCCGGCCGAGGAGGCCGCCGACATCCAGAAGGCACCCGCCACCCTGGACGAGGCCCTGAACGCCCTCGAGGAGGACCACGAGTTCCTCCTGGCCGGCGACGTGTTCACCGAGGAGCTGATCGAGACCTGGATCGCGTACAAGCGCGAGATGGAGATCGCCCCGCTGGCCCTGCGCCCGAACCCCTACGAGTTCGAGCTGTACTACTCGGTCTGATCCGCCCGCCGCGGCCCCGACGACGGCCGTTCGTCTCCCACGCCGGAGGCGGGCGGCCGTCGTCGTGCCCGGCCGCGGAATAGTCCGGGGCCGGTGGGCGCTGGATCTGTGGAGACCTCCGCCCGGCCGGGCGGCCCGCAGACCAGGAGCACCATGACCGAGCACACCGCCCCCACCCCCCTGCCGCTGTCCCTGCTGGACCTCGCCCTCGTCCGCGACGGCGCCCCGATGGGCGAAGCCTTCGCCGAATCCGTGGAGCAGGCCCGCGTCGCCGAGGCCGCCGGCTTCCGGCGCGTCTGGTACGCGGAGCACCACAACATGCCCTCCATCGCCTCCTCCGCCACGGCCGTACTCATCGCGCACGTGGCCGCGCACACCGACTCGATCCGCCTCGGCTCCGGCGGCGTCATGCTGCCCAACCACTCGCCGCTGGTGATCGCCGAGCAGTTCGGCACCCTGGCCGAGCTGCACCCCGGCCGCATCGACCTGGGCCTGGGTCGCGCCCCCGGCACCGACCAGCGGACGCTGCAGGCGCTGCGCCGGGATCCGTCGGCGGCCGAGCGCTTCCCGCAGGACGTGCTCGAGCTGCAGGGCTACCTCACCGGCCAGAGCCTGATCCCCGGCATCGACGCCTACCCCGGCAAGGGCACCAACGTGCCGCTGTACATCCTCGGCTCCTCGGCGTTCGGCGCCCAGCTGGCCGCGCAGCTCGGCCTGGGCTACGCGTTCGCGAGCCACTTCGCACCGCAGATGCTCGAGCATGCGGCGCGCCTGTACCGGGAGCACTTCGAGCCCTCCGAGGCCCTCGCGGAGCCGCACTTCATCGCGGCGGCCAACGTGATCGCCGCGGACACCGAGGAGGTGGCCGAGCGGGAGTGGCAGGCCGCGCAGCGGGCGCGCATCCGGATGATGCTCGGCCGGGGCCGCACCCTCACCGACGACGAGGTCGAGATGCTGCTGCACTCCCCCGCCGGTCAGCAGGTGCTCGGGATGCTCGAGTGCACGGCCGTGGGCACCGGCCCGACGACGGCGGCGTGGCTGCACGACTTCGCGGCGCGGGTCCAGGCGGACGAGCTGATCATCACGACGGCGGCCCAGGACGCCGGCGTGCGGCGACGCACCCTGGAGCTGCTCGGGGAGCACGTCGTGCGCGCCTGAGCCGGCGCTCGCGACACCGGAGCACGGCCGGCCCGCCACCCCGTCGAGGTGGCGGGCCGGCGTCGTTCAGAGCCCGTAGAACCGGGTCTCGAACACCTGACGGGCCAGGCGGGTCACCCGCAGGTAGCGCTCCTCGAGCTCCCCGCCGGCCGTGCCCACCCCGCTGAGGCGGGCCACGGCCTCGAGGTCGCGCATGTTCGTGGGCAGCACGTCCGAGACCTTGCCCGTCCACAGCAGCAGGGCGGCGCGGATCCGGGTGGCCAGCAGCCACGCCTCCTCCAGCACGGCGACCTCGGCCTCGGGCAGCAGCCCGTGCCGGGCGATCGCCCGCAGGGCCGGCAGCGTGCCGGTGACCCGCAGGTCCTCGACCTCTCCCGCGTGGCGCAGCTGCAGGGACTGCACCAGCCACTCCACGTCCGAGAGCCCGCCGCGGCCGAGCTTGACGTGCCGGGAGGGGTCCGCGCCGCGGGGCAGGCGCTCGGCCTCCACACGGGCCTTGATGCGCCGGATCTCCCGCGCGTCCGCGGTGGTCAGGTCCCCGGCGTAGCGGACCCCGTCGGCCCACCGCCGGAAGTCGGTGGCGAGGTCGTCGTCGCCGGCCAGGGGCCGGGCGCGCAGCAGCGCCTGACGCTCCCACACCTCCGCCCAGCGCCCGTAGTACTCCCGGTACGAGTCCAGGGTGCGCACGAGCGGCCCCTGGCGCCCCTCGGGGCGCAGGTCGGCGTCCACCTCGAGCGGCCGCTCGCCGGGCAGCGGCGGGGTCGCGGGGCGGTGCAGCAGGGACATCAGCGTCCGCACGACCTCCTCGGCCTGCTCGCGCGCCCGCCCCTCGTCGACGCCGGGGCGTGGCCGGTGCACGAACAGGGCGTCGAGGTCCGAGCCGTAGGTGATCTCCCGGCCGCCCTGGCGGCCCATGGCCACCACGAGCACGTCGGTGAGCGGGTCGGCGTCCCCGACGACGGCGCGCGAGGCCACGCGCAGGGCGCCGACGACGGTGATCTGGTCGATGTCCGACAGGGCCCCGGTGACGGCCTCGAGGTCCAGCAGCCCCGAGATGTCCGCCAGGGCCACGCGCAGGGTCTCGCTGCGCCGCACCTGCCGCACATGGCGCACGGCCGCGGGGGCCTCCTGCGCGGCCACGCGGCGGTCGAGCCGCGCGTCGACCTGGCGCCAGAGCTGTATGGCGCCCCGGGGGTCGAGCTCCCGGTCGTCCCCCACCCAGGCCACGGCCTCGGGCGAGTGCTCGAGCAGGTCCCCCACGAACCGGGAGCCGGACAGGACCAGGCACAGCCGCCGGGCGGCGTCCGAGGAGTCGCGGAGCATCCGCAGATACCAGGCCGTGCCGCCCAGCGACTCGGAGAGCCGGCGGAAGGCGAGCAGGCCGCCGTCGGGGTCGGCGCCCCGCGCGAACCACCCGAGCATGGCCGGCAGCAGCTGCCGCTGGACCGCGGCCCGGCGCGAGACGCCCTGCGTGAGGGCCTCGATGTGCCGCAGGGCGCCCTGCGGGTCGCGGTAGCCCAGCGCCGCCAGGCGGTCGCGGACGGCCTCCGCGGACAGCCGCACGTCCTCGGCGGACAGGGCGGCCGTCGTCGACAGCAGCGGCCGGTAGAACACGGTCTCGTGGAGACCGCGCACGGCGCGGCGCACGCGCGTGAACTCGGCCTGGAGGTCCTCGCCGGTGGCGGGGCCCCGGTCGGCGGCGCCGCGCATCGACCGGGCGACGACGCGGCGGGCCTCCTCCTTGACCGGCATCAGGTGGGTGCGCCGCAGGTGCACGAGCTGGATGCGGTGCTCGAGGGTGCGCAGCCACCGGTAGTGCTCGTCGAACGCCCGCGCGTCTCGCGTGGTGACGTAGGAGGCGGCGTGCAGCGCCCGCACCGCGTCGAGCGTGCCGCGCACCCGCAGCGACTCGTCCGCACGGCCGTGCACGAGCTGGAGCAGCTGGGCCGTGAACTCGACGTCGCGCAGACCGCCGGGCCCGAGCTTGATCTCCCGCTCGCGCTCCGCGGGGGCGAGGGTGTCCAGGACCCGGGCGCGCATGGCCCGGACGGACTCGACGAACCCGTCGCGCGCGGAGGACTCCCACACCCGGGGCCAGATCTCCGCGATGTAGCGCTCGCCGAGCTGTGGCGAGCCCGCGATCGGGCGGGCCTTGAGCAGGGCCTGGAACTCCCAGCCGTGGGCCCAGCGGCGGTAGTACTCGGCGTGGGACTCCACGGTGCGGCTCAGGGCGCCGTCCTTGCCCTCGGGACGCAGGTTGGCGTCGACTTCCCACAGTCCCGGCTCGGGGGCCGCACCCTGGATCACGCGGCCGATGCCCGCGGCCAGCTCGGCCGCGAGCGCGGCGGCGCGCGGCCCGTCCGGGACCTGGGCGTCGGGGTCCGCGCCGTCCGCGGCCTCGCGGACGGCGTGGGCGAACACGACGTCCACGTCTGAGACGTAGTTGAGTTCGCCGGCGCCGCACTTGCCCATGCCGATCACGGCGAGGTCCACGCGGTCCACCACGGGGCCCTCCCGCTCGGTGAGGACGGCCCGTGAGACGGCGAGCGCCGCGTCCACGGTGGCGCCGGCCAGGTCCGCGAGCCAGCGGCCCACCGAGGACACGGCCGCCGTGGGCTCGGCGGAGTCGAGGTCGCGCAGGGCGATCGCGGCCAGCTGGCGGCGGTAGGCGCGGCGCAAGGCGACGGCGGCGTCCTTGCCGGTGACGGCCGCGAGGGGGCGGTCGGCGTCCGGGTCGGCGCCCACCGAGTCCAGGAGCAGGCGGCGCAGGGCGGCGGACGCATCACCCCAGGGCTCGCCGGCGGTCGGGTCGGGCTGGGCGAGGGCGGGCGCGGTGGCGGCGGCCGCGTCCGGGTCGAGGACGAGGTCCAGGTGCTCGGGACGGCGGATGAGGAACTCGCCGAGGGCCTCGGAGGCGCCGAGCAGCCGCAGCAGGCGGGCCGTCGTCCCGGGGTCCCGGAGGGCGTGGTGGACGCGGGGCTCGCGCTCGGCCAGGCGCACCCACAGCAGCAGGGCCCGGTCGGGATCGGCGGCGTGGCCGAGGAGCTCGACGAGGGGACGCACGTCCACGCCCTCGAACTCGGGCGAGGTGAGCAGCGTCTGCACGCGGCCGGCGTCGGCGACGCCGGCGTGCGCGAGGGTGCGGCGGTCCGGGGCGTCGGCGGTCGCCGCGTCGGGCAGGGCGGACACGGCCGGCGCCTCAGAGGCCGGAGAGGTAGCGCCGCAGCTCGTACGGCGTGACCTCCACCCGGTAGTCGTCCCATTCCTGGCGCTTGTTGCGCAGCAGGGCGTCGAAGACGTGCTCGCCCAGCACGGATGCCACGAACTCGGACTCCTCGGCGGCGCGCAGGGCGTCGTGCAGGGTGCCGGGCAGGGGGACATGGCCGAGCACGCGCCGCTCGTGGGTGGTCAACGCGCTGATGTCCTCGGCGGCGGCCTCGGGCACCTCGTAGCCCTCCTCGATGCCCTTGAGTCCGGCCGCGATCAGCAGGGCGTAGGCGAGGTACGGGTTGGCCGAGGCGTCGATGCCGCGGTACTCGATGCGGGCCGAGCCGGCCTTGTCCGGCTTGTACAGGGGAACGCGCACGAGGGCGGAACGGTTGTTGTGCCCCCACGAGGTGTACGACGGGGCCTCTCCCCCGCCCCAGAGACGCTTGTAGGAGTTGACGAACTGGTGGGTCACCGCGGTGATCTCCACGGAGTGGCGCAGCAGGCCCGCGATGAACCGGCGGCCCGTGACGGAGAGCCGGAACTCGTCCGCGGGGTCGTAGAACGCGTTCGCGTCGCCCTCGAAGAGGGAGAAGTGGGTGTGCATGCCGGAGCCCGGGTGGTGGGAGAACGGCTTGGGCATGAACGTGGCGTAGGTGCCCTGGGCGGCGGCGACCTCCTTGACGACGGTCCGGAACGTCATCACGTTGTCCGCCGTCGTGAGCGCGTCCGCCGCGCGCAGGTCGATCTCGTTCTGGCCGGGGCCGTTCTCGTGGTGGCTGAACTCGACGGAGATGCCCATGCCCTCGAGGAGGCTGACGGCGTCGCGGCGGAAGTCGGCCGCGTCGGAGCCGGGCACGTTGTCGAAGTAGCCCGCGCGGTCCACGGGCACCGGCTCCCCGTCCGGGCCGGGCTGGTCCGACTGCAGGAGGTAGAACTCGATCTCCGGGTGGGTGAAGCACGTGAAGCCCTGGTCCGCGGCCCGGTCCAGCACGCGGCGCAGCACGTGCCGCGGGTCGGCGGGGGCGGGGCGGCCGTCCGGGGTGAGCACGTCGCAGAACATCCGGGAGCTCTGTCCCTGGTCGCCGCGCCAGGGCAGGATCTGGAAGGTCGAGGGATCGGGCTGCAGCAGCATGTCCGACTCCGAGATGCGGGTGTATCCGTCGATCGAGGAGCCGTCGAAGCCCAGGCCCTCCGTGAAGGCGTTCTCCACCTCGGCTGGAGACAGGGCCACCGACTTCAGCGTACCGATCACGTCCGTGAACCAGAGCCTGACGAACCTGACGTCCCGGTCCTCGATGGTGCGGAGCACGTAGTCCTGCTGTCGATCCATGCCGCCACTCTAGACGCGCCGCGTAGACTCCGGCCCATGTCTGCTCCCCAGTCCCCCCGGCAGCCTGACGACACCGCCCCCTACGGTCCGCCCGCCCCGTCCCGGTACCGGACGGTCCACCTGCAGCGGGCCAAGGACGAGGGCCGGCGCTTCGCGATGCTCACCACCTACGACGCGATGACGGCGGCCCTGTTCGACGAGGCCGGCGTCGAGGTGCTGCTCGTGGGCGACTCGGTGGGCAACACCATGCTGGGCCACCCCACCACCCTGCCGGTCACCCTGGACCAGATGATCCTGTTCACCCAGGCCGTGGTGCGCGGTGCCGAGCGTGCCCTCGTGGTCGCGGACCTGCCCTTCGGCTCGTACGAGGCCTCCCCGCGGCAGGCCGTCGAGTCGGCCGTCCGCCTCGTGAAGGAGTCCGGCGCGCACGCCGTCAAGGTGGAGGGCGACGAGCGCTTCGCCGAGCACGTGGCCGCGATGACGGCCGCCGGCGTCGCGGTCATGGCCCACATCGGCTTCACCCCGCAGTCCGAGCACGTGCTCGGCGGCTACCGGGTGCAGGGCCGCGGCGCGGGGGCGGCCGAGCGGATGACCGTGTCGGCCCAGGCCCTCGAGGCCGCGGGGGCGTTCGCCGTCCTGATGGAGATGGTCCCCTCGGACGTCGCCGCCGCCGTCGACGCCGCACTGCGGGTGCCCACCGTGGGCATCGGCGCGGGCCCGGGCACCACGGGCCAGGTGCTCGTGTGGCAGGACATGCTCGGTCTACGCGAGGGACGGGTGCCCCGGTTCGTCCGTCAGTACGCCCGCCTGCACGAGGTCGTGGGTGAGGCGGTCCGGGCCTATCGCGCGGACGTGCTCGACGGCGCGTTCCCGGCCCCGGAGCACGGCTTCGAGGGCTGAACCCGCCCCCTGAGACGACCGGGCCCCCGTCCCTCAGGACGGGGGCCCGGTGTCGTCCGGTGCCGCGGTCAGGAGGCGTCGTCGACGGGACGGCTGTCCCAGTCGTCGTCGCGCGCGTCCTCCGCGTCGGCGGCCTCGTTGTTCGCCCGCACGCGGTCCATCGCGGCCTGGGCCTCCTCACGGGTGCCGAACGGGCCCAGCAGCTGGGACCAGTCCGACTGGGCGCCCACCTCCACCTGATGCGTGTTGACGTTGTACCAGAACTCGCTCGTCTCGGTCATGGGGGCCACAATAGCCGGGCCGATAGGCTGGAGGACATGTCCCAGCGTCAGAACCCCGCCGCCCCGTCCAGCCACAACGGTCCCCGCCCTGCGGGCCCCACCGCGCCGGAGCCCGGGTCGCTCGCCCCCGTCGGCACTCTGACGCCCGGGGCCCCGTCCCCCGCCCCGCCCGTGCCGGCCGCGATCCCGCGCCCCGAGTACGTCGGCAAGGCCACCCCGGACGAGGGCAACGCCTCGGACGTCTACGACGCCGCCGGCATCGAGCGGATCCGCGCCGCCGGCCGCCTGGCCGCGCAGGCCATGGAGCACACCGCCGCCCACATCCGCCCGGGCGTCACCACGGACGAGCTGGACCGGATCGCGCACGCCTTCCTCGTGGAGCGCGGCGCCTACCCGTCCTGCCTGGGCTACCGCGGCTTCCCGCGGTCCATCTGCACCTCGATCAACGAGGTCATCTGCCACGGCATCCCGGACGGCACCGTCCTGGAGGACGGGGACATCGTCAACCTGGACATCACCGCGTACCTGGACGGCGTCCACGGGGACCACAACCGCACCTACCTGGTCGGCGACGTGGACGAGGAGTCCCGGCTGCTCGTCGAGCGCACCGAGGAGGCCCTGCGCCGCGGCATCCGCGCCGTGAAGCCCGGCCGTCAGGTCAACGTGATCGGCCGCGCCATCGAGTCCTACGCCAAGCGCTTCGGCTACGGCGTGGTGCGCGACTTCATCGGCCACGGCGTGGGCGTGGACTTCCACTCCGGCCTCGTGATCCCCCACTACGACGCGGCCCCGGCCCACGACCGCCTGCTCGTGCCCGGCATGGTGTTCACCATCGAGCCGATGCTCACCCTCGGCACGATCGACTGGGACCAGTGGGACGACGGCTGGACCGTGGTGACCCGCGACCGCCGTCGCACCGCGCAGTTCGAGCACACGATCGTGGTCACGGACGACGGCGCGGAGATTCTCACGCTGCCGTGACCCGGCACTAAGCTGGGGGCCGTGACGACGCACACCAGCACCGCCCAGCGCTCCTCCAAATACCCCACGACGATCGGCATCGACGTCGGGGGGACCGGCATGAAGGGCGGCCTGGTCCGCCTCGGGTCGGGGCCGAAGGCGGGCACCCTGCGCGGGGACCGCTTCCGCATCCCCACGCCGCAGCCGGCCATGCCCGAGCCCGTGGCGGCGACCCTGGCGGCCATCACCGCCGAGCTCGACGGGCGCGAGAAGGCGCCGAAGCCCTCCGCCCCGCTGGGTGTGTGCTTCCCCTCGATCGTCAAGGACGGGGTGTGCCTGTCCGCGAACAACATCGACCACTCGTGGATCGGCACGGACCTGCGCGGCAGGTTCGAGGAGCACCTGCGCCGCCCCGTGACCGTGGTCAACGACGCCGACGCGGCCGGCCTCGCGGAGGCCCGCTACGGGGCCGGGCGGGGCGTGCGCGGCCTGGTGCACGTGATCACCCTCGGCACCGGCATCGGCGGCGCGATGATCCACGACGGCGTGCTCGTCCCGAACTTCGAGGTCGGCTCCCTGGAGCTCGACGGCGTGATGGCCGAGTCGCGGGCCTCCGCGAAGGCCCGGGAGCGCGATCAGCTCAGCTGGGCCGAGTACGCCGAGCGACTGCAGCGCTTCTTCTCCCACGTGGAGCGGATCTTCTCGCCGGACCTGTTCATCGTCGGCGGCGGCATCTCCAAGCGGCCGGACGACTACCTGCCGCTGCTGCGCCTGCGCACCCCGATCGTCCCGGCCCAGCTGCAGAACAACGCGGGCATCGTGGGCGCCGCCCTGGCCGCGCACGGCTCGCTCGCCGACGGCAACTGAGGGCGCAGACACCGAGGGCGGTTCCGGCTTCCCCTCCGGAACCGCCCTCGGCAGTCTTGCCGGGCCGACCGAGGTCGGCCCGGGGATCACTGTAGCGTCTGGAGGCCGTGCGCACCACTGCACCGTCGATCCCGGCGGCGCCGTCGCATCGGCCCAGGTCAGCGGGTGAACAGCCGCGGCTGCACGGCGGGACGGCCGCGGTCGTCCCCGTCACCGGCCCGGAGCTCCGCGATGGCCTCCTCGAAGTCGTCGAGGGACTCGAAGTCCCGGTAGACGGAGGCGAAGCGCAGGAAGGCCACCTGGTCGAGACGGCGCAGCGGATCGAGGATGGCCAGGCCGACGTCGTGGGCGTCCACCTCGGCGTTGCCCGTGGCACGGACCGTCTCCTCGACCTCCTGGGCGAGCATGGCCAGGTCGTCGCTCGTCACCGGCCGCCCCTGGCACGCCTTCCGGACGCCGTTGATCACCTTGGAGCGGTCGAACGGCTCCGCCACCCCGGAGCGCTTGACGACGGTCAGGGCGGTGGTCTCCATGGTGGTGAACCGCTTGCCGCAGGCCTGACACTGCCGACGCCGACGGATGGCGGAGCCGTCGTCGAGGGAGCGTGAGTCGACCACGCGCGAGTCCTCATGGCGGCAGAACGGGCAGTGCATCAGCTCTCTCCTCCTGGGCGGGGCACTCCCATGCTACGTCCGCTCAGCCGAGGCAGGCCGGACCCAGCAGGATCTTCAGGTCGCCGAACAGCGCCGGGTTCGGGCTCACCCGGAACTGCGGGCCCAGCTGGAACTCCTGCGTGGCACGCTGGCCCACCAGGGACAGCCGCACCTCCGAGGAGCCCTCGTGGGTGCGCAGCACGTCCGCCAGCTGGCCCATGACCTGCTCCGTGGCCTTGAACGCCGGCAGCGTGATCCGCACGGGGCCGCCGGGGCCGTCCGAGAGCTCCGGGATGGTCAGCTCCATCGCGGACAGGGACACCGACCCGTCGTCCCGGCGCTGCACCCTGCCCTTGACGGCGACGACGAGGTCCTCGGCCAGCATCATCGCGATGGGCGCGTACACCTGGCCGAAGAACATGACGTCCATCGAGCCGCCGAGGTCCTCGATCTCGCAGCGCGCGTACGCGTTGCCCGAGGACTTGGCGATGCGGCGCTCGAGCGTGGTGATCAGGCCCGCGATGGTGACGATCGCGCCGTCCGCGGGCCCGTCGTCGTCGAGGACGCGGGTGATCTGGACGTCGGCGTGCTGGGCCAGGACGCCGTCGAGGCCCTGCAGCGGATGGTCGGACACGTACAGGCCCAGCATCTCGCGCTCGAACGCGAGCTTCTCCTTCTTGGCCCACTCCGGCAGGTCCGGGACGGCGACGCCGTCCGCGGCGTCGGAGTCGTCCTCGTCGCCGCCGCCGAGCGCGAACAGGTCGAAGGTGAACTCGCCGTGGTCCTCCTTGCGCTTCTGCGCCACGGTGGCGTCCACGGCCTCCTCGTGCACGGCCAGCAGGGCGCGGCGGGCGTAGCCGAGGGAGTCGAAGGCGCCGGCCTTGATCATGGACTCGATGGTGCGCTTGTTGCACACCACGAGCGGCACCTTCGCCAGGAAGTCGCCGAAGCCCGTGTACGAGCCCTTCTCCTCGCGCCCCTGGACCATGCCCTTGACCACGTTGGCGCCCACGTTGCGGACGGCGCCCATGCCGAAGCGGATGTCCCGGCCGACGGGGGTGAAGGTCAGGTGGGACTCGTTCACGTCCGGGGGCAGCACGGTGATGCCCATGTGGCGGCACTCGTTGAGGTACATGGCCAGCTTGTCCTTGTCGTCGCCCACCGAGGTGAGCAGCGCGGCCATGTACTCCGCCGGGTAGTGCGCCTTGAGGTAGGCCGTCCAGTAGGAGACCAGGCCGTAGGCGGCCGAGTGCGCCTTGTTGAACGCGTAGTCCGAGAAGGGCAGCAGGATGTCCCACAGGGCCTTCACCGCGGCCTCCGAGTAGCCGCGGTCCAGCATCCCCTGGTGGAACGCCTCGTACTGCTTGTCCAGCTCCGACTTCTTCTTCTTGCCCATCGCACGGCGCAGGATGTCGGCCTGGCCGAGCGAGTAGCCCGCCACCTTCTGGGCGATCGCCATGACCTGCTCCTGATACACGATCAGGCCGTAGGTGGTGTCCAGGATCTCCCGCAGCGGCTCCTCCAGCTCCGGGTGGATCGGGGTGATCTCCTGCTGCCCGTTCTTGCGCAGCGCGTAGTTGGTGTGCGAGTTCGCGCCCATGGGGCCGGGGCGGTACAGGGCGATGGTCGCCGAGATGTCCTCGAAGTTGTCCGGGCGCATCATCTTCAGCAGCGAGCGCATGGGCCCGCCGTCGAGCTGGAACACGCCGAGGGTGTCACCGCGGGCCAGCAGCTCGTAGGCCGCCGGGTCGTCCACGTCGAGGGTCTCCAGGTCCAGGTCCACGCCCTGGTTCGCCTTCACGTTCTCGAGCGCGTCCGAGATGATCGTGAGGTTGCGCAGCCCCAGGAAGTCCATCTTGATCAGGCCCAGGGACTCCGCCATCGGGTAGTCGAACTGGGTGATGACCTGGCCGTCCTGGAGGCGGCGCATGATCGGGATGACGTCGATCACCGGCACCGAGGACATGATCACGCCGGCCGCGTGCACGCCCCACTGCCGCTTCAGGCCCTCGAGACCCTTGGCGGTCTCGAAGACCTCCTTCGCCACCGGGTCCGTCGCGATCAGCTCGCGGAAGGGCGCGGCCTCCCCGTAGCGCGGGGCCGCGGGGTCCTCGATGTCCTTGAGCGGGATGTCCTTGGCCATCACCGCCGGCGGCAGCGCCTTGGTGAGGGACTCGCCCATCGAGAAGGGCTGGTCCATCACGCGGGCCGAGTCCTTCAGAGCCTGCTTGGTCTTGATGGTGCCGTACGTGACGATCATGGTGACGCGCTCGTCGCCGTACTTGCGGGTGACGTAGTCGATCACCTCGGAGCGACGGCGGTCGTCGAAGTCGACGTCGAAGTCGGGCATGGACACGCGGTCCGGGTTGAGGAACCGCTCGAAGATCAGCCCGTGCTTGAGCGGGTCCAGGTCCGTGATGCGCAGCGCGTACGCCACCATCGATCCGGCGCCCGAGCCGCGGCCCGGGCCCACCCGGATGCCGTTCTCCTTGGCCCAGTTGATGAAGTCGGCCACGACGAGGAAGTACCCGGGGAAGCCCATCGAGATGATGACGTCCAGCTCGTAGTCCGCCTGCATGCGCACGTGGTCCGGCACGCCGTCCGGGTAGCGGTAGGCCAGACCGGAGGCGACCTCCTTGATGAGCCAGCTGGTCTCGTCCTCGCCCTCCGGCGTGGGGAAGACCGGCATGTAGTTGGCCTTCGTGTCGAACTCGACCTCGCACCGCTCGGCGATGAGCAGCGTGTTGTCGCAGGCCTCGGGCAGCTCCGCGAACAGCTCGCGCATCTGCCGCGGGGACTTCAGGTAGTACTCGGTGCCGGAGAACGCGAAGCGGGAGCCGCCCTGGTCGTAGCTGGGCTCGTTGAGCTTCGAGCCCGACTGCAGGGCCAGCAGCGCCTCGTGCGCCTTGGCGTCGTGCTCGTGGGTGTAGTGCAGGTCGTTCGTGGCCACGAACGGCAGGCCCAGGTCCTTGGCGAGCCGCCGCAGGTCCGTCATCACCCGGCGCTCGATGTCGAGGCCGTGGTGCATGATCTCGCAGTAGTAGTTGTCCTTGCCGAAGATGTCCCGGAAGTCCGAGGCCGCCTGCATCGCCTCCCGGTACTGGCCCAGGCGCAGGCGCGTCTGCACCTCGCCGGAGGGGCAGCCCGTGGTGGCGATCAGGCCCTTCGAGTACTGGCTCAGCAGCTCCCGGTCCAGCCGCGGCCACTTGGCGTACACCGAGTCCAGCGAGGCGATCGAGCCCATCCGGAACAGGTTGTGCATCCCCTCGGTGGTCTCGCTCAGCAGCGTCATGTGCGTGTACGCACCGCCGCCGGACACGTCGTCCCCCCGCTGGTGGGGCTCGCCCCAGCGGGTCTTCTCCTTGTCCGTGCGGTGCTGATGCCCGGGGGCCACGTAGGCCTCGAGCCCGATGATCGGCTTGACGCCCGCCGCCTTCGCCTTGGACCAGAAGTCGTAGGCGCCGAAGAGGTAGCCGTGGTCCGTGATGGCCAGCGAGTCCATGCCCAGCCGCTGGGCCTCGGCGAACAGGTCGTCCAGCTTCGCGGCGCCGTCGAGCATGGAGTACTCGGTGTGCGTGTGCAGGTGGACGAAGCCGCCGTCCTTCACGGCGTCGGGGCGGGCGTCGGCGGACACGGTCATGTGGGGTGGGCCTTTCGACGGGGAGGACGGCGGGGCCGCACCAGCCTACTCGTGGTGCCCGGGCGGCGGGGCCGGACCGGGACGGGGGTCACGTCGACGGTGCCGGCTCAGTCCTCGTCGCCGCGCAGCGCCGCCAGGGCGTGGGCGAGGTCGTCCGGATACGGGGAGGTGATCGTCACCGGCTCCCCCGTGACCGGGTGCGGGAACGCCAGCCGGTGGGCGTGCAGCCACTGGCGGGTCAGCCCGAGTTCGGCCGCCAGGCGCGGATCCGCCCCGTACGTGAGGTCGCCGACGCACGGGTGGCGCAGCGCCGAGGTGTGCACGCGGATCTGGTGGGTGCGCCCGGTCTCCAGGTGGACCTCGAGCAGGGTGGCCCGGCCGAACACCTCGAGCGTCTCGTAGTGGGTCACGGACGGCCGGCCGTCGTCGAGCACCGCGAACTTCCAGTGGTGGCCGGGATGCCGCCCGATGGGCGCGTCCACGGTGCCGCTCAGCGGGTCCGGGATGCCCTGGACGACGGCGTGGTAGACCTTCTCCGGCACGCGCTCGCGGAACTGGTCCTTCATGGCCGTGTAGGCGCGCTCGGTCTTGGCCACGACCATGACCCCGGTGGTGCCGACGTCGAGCCGGTGCACGATCCCCTGGCGCTCGGGGGCGCCCGAGGTGGTGATGTCGTAGCCGAGGGCGGCCAGGGCGCCCACCACGGTGGGCCCGACCCAGCCGGGCGAGGGGTGTGCGGCCACGCCGGTGGGCTTGTCCACGGCCACCAGGTCCTCGTCCTCGTACAGGATGCTCAGCGCGTCCACGCGCTCTGCCCTCACTTCCAGGGGGTCGGGGTCGTCGGGGACGTCGACGGCGAGGGTCTCCCCCGCCACGGCCTTCGCGGACTTGGCCAGGACGCGGTCCCGGCGGCCGGAGCGCGACTCGGCCCGCACCAGGCCCCGGGAGAACCAGTCCGCCAGCAGCGAGCGGGAGACGCCGAACGCGTCGGCGAGCACCGCGTCGACCCGCCGGCCCGCCTCGGCCTCGGTGACCTCGAGCCGCTCGGTCAGTCCCGGTCTCATGCCCATGTCCTCACGCCTCCCGTGTGCCGTCCAGGCGGCGGCCGGTCATCACGAGCAGGGCGACGCCGATGACGGAGCAGACGATGAACGAGTCCGCCACGTTGAAGATCGCGAAGTGCGGCACGGAGATCATGTCGACCACGTGGCCGCGCCCGAACGCCGGGGGCCGGAACAGCCGGTCCGTGAGGTTGCCGAGCACGCCGCCGGCGAGCCCGCCCAGCGCCAGGGCCCACGGCGTCGAGCGCACGCGGGCGATCCCGACGAGGGCGGCCACCGCCACCACGGCTTGGATGACGGTGAACACCCAGGTGTGGTCCTCGCCGATGGAGAAGGCCGCGCCCGGGTTCAGGATGTAGTGCCAGCGCAGCACCCCGGGGATCACCGTGACGGAGTCCCCCAGCTGCATCGTGCTCTCGACCGCGTACTTGGTCAGCTGGTCGAGGGCGTAGGCCAGCACCGCCACGATGAGGGCGGTGAGCACGGCTCGCCGGCCCGCGCGAGGGGATCGCGGGGCCGGCGCGGCGTCGACGGCTCGGCTCACGCCGTGGGCGTGGGGGGCTCGACGCGCTTCTGGGCGCGGATCTCGCGCAGCTGGCCCTCGATGTAGGAGGTGAGGCGGCTGCGGTAGTCGGTCTCGAAGCTGCGCAGCTGTTCGACCTCGCCCTCCAGGCCGGCCTTCTCCTCGGCCAGGGCTTCGAGGGTGCGGGCCTTCTGCTCCTCGGCGTCGCTGACGAGCCGGGCCGCGGTGGCCTCGGCCTCGGCGACGAGCTCGGTGCTGCGCTGCTCGCCCGCGGCGACGTGCTCGTCGTGCAGCCGCTGGGCCATGGCCAGGACGCCGGCGGCGGAGGTCGCGGCCGCGTCGGCGGACTCGGGGGCGGCGGCCGGGGCCGACTCCTCGGCGGAGGCCGGGGTCGCGGCGGCCTCCGGGGTGTCCGCAGCGGGGCCGGCGGCCGGGGCGGCGCCGCCGGCGCGCAGCTCCGCGTTCTCGGACTCGAGCTGCTCGTTGAGGGCGATCAGGCGCTTGAACTCCGCCACGATCTCGTCGAGGAAGTCATCCACCTCGGTCTGGTCGTAGCCCTCGCGGAACTTCGTGGGCTGGAACTGCTTGTTGACCACGTCTTCCCAGGACAGCGCCATGGAACCGTCTCGCTCTCTGCTCGGTGCTCGGGGACGGCCGGGCGGCCCGGCGCGTCGGCGGTCGGCGCGCCGGTGAGGGGCGGCGCCGATCCTGCCGCGAAGACTACCACCGGGGCCGACAGCCGCCCCGGGCCGCGGGTCAGGCCACGCCGGCCAGGCTCAGCACCAGGACCCGCAGCAGGACGACGCCGAGGAACACGATGAGGAAGGCCACGTCCAGGCCGATGCCGCCCAGGTTCACCGGCGGCACGGCACGACGCACGGGGCGCAGCAACGGATCGGTGGCCCCGTACACGCCGCTGGCCAGCACGAGGGCCGCCCCGGTGGGGCGCCAGTGGCGGGCGAACGACTGCGTGACGTCCAGGACGATCCGCACGGTCAGCGCCGCGAGCACCACCGTCAGGGCGAGGTAGGCGAGGGCGAGGAGCAGCTGCATGGGCGCCTCAGTCGCCGTCGAACGGGGAGTCGGCCGCGCCGGACTCGCCCTGCTCGGCGCCGACGACGTCCACGGTGGCCGGGGTCAGCAGGAACACCTTGCTGGTGATGCGGGAGATCGAGCCGTGCAGGCCGAAGACGAGGCCGGCCGCGAAGTCCACGAGGCGCTTGGCCTCGTTCTCACCGAGGTCGGTCACGTTCATGATCACGGGGACGCCGGAGCGGAAGGCCTCGCCGATCGCCTTCGCGTCGTTGTAGGAGCGGGGGTGGACGGTGGACAGGGTGTGCACGGAGGCTCCTTCGGCAGACGACGCTGCGGCTCGCTTGATGGGGGTCACCGGGGCCCGGTAGCCCGGGTCGGCCGGCTCGGGACGCGCCGGACGCCGGGGTTCGACGGGATCGGCCGCGGTGGAGCCGGACGGGGTCACGGGCTCCGGCCGCTCGGCCGGCTCGGGATCGCGGACCGCAGTCGGGCGGACGGCCTCCATGTGGGGGTCGGTGTCCGGCTCCGCGGGGCGGCGCGCCTCGACGACCTCGTGTCGGGGCGCGGTCTCCCGCTCGGTGGCACGGGGCTGCTCGTCGTACTCGTCGCCGTCGGCCAGGCCGAGGTAGATCATCGTCTTCTTCAGGGCACCAGCCATGAGTCTTCCTTCACCACGTCCTCCGGCCCCGGGGGCCGCCGTCGTTCGTCGTCGGTGCGCGTGCGTCCGCACGGTCCTGTCGCGTCCCGCCGGGACGCGCGGGGTCAACGTTAGCCCACCGCGTCCCGGGCCCCCAGAACGTCGGAGCCGATGCGCACCTGTGTCGCCCCGGCGCGCACGGCCGCCTCGAGGTCCGCGCTCATCCCCATCGACAGCGCGGTGGCCTCCGGATGCGTCTGCCGCACGCGCGCGCCGAGAGCGGCGAGCCGGCGGAACGCGTCCTCCGGGTCCAGGCCGCGCGGTGCCACGCACATCAGCCCGCCCAGCCGCAGACCCGGCAGGCCGGCGACGACGGCCGCGAGGGCGGCGACGTCCTCGGGGCGGGCGCCGCCGCGCGGACCGATCCCCTCGGGACGGTCCTCGTCGGCGCGGTCGTCGACGTCCACCTGCACGAGGCACTCCAGGTCGGGGATCGCGGCCTCGGGCTCGCGCTCGCGCCGCAGCACGAGCGCCCGCGAGAGCGCCTCGGCCAGTTCGGGTCGGTCCACCGACTCCACCACGGACGCGTAGCGCACCACGTACTTGGCCTTGTTGGTCTGCAGCTGGCCCACGAAGTGCCAGCGCGGGGCGTCCGCCCCCAGGGCCGCGGCGACGGCCTCGGCCTTGGGCCGGGCCTCCTGGTCGCGGTTCTCCCCCACGTCGGTCACGCCGAGCGCGGCGAGGCGCACGACGTCCTCGGCGGGGTGGGTCTTGGTCACGACGACGAGCGCGGGCTCCGCCTCGCGCCCGGCGTCCCGCGCGGCGTCGGCGATGCGGGAGTGCACCGCGGCGAGCGCGTCGGCGATCTCCCGGGCGCGGGGGTCCGTCGGGGTCGGCCCGGCGGTGGCGGGGGCGGTCATGCGTCTCCTCTCGGGGTGGTGGCGTCGGGGTCGGCGCGCCAGACGAGGCCGGCGAACCGGCCCTCACCGGGCGCCCGACGGTGCGAGAACAGGCGCTCGTCCTCCCGCGTGCACACGTCGATCGTCGCGGCGGCCACCCCGCGGGCACGGAGGACCTCCGCGGCGCCGGCGGGCAGGTCGAGGGCGGGGGTGCCCCAGGACGTGGTGGCGGCGGTCGCCGGGAGGCGGGCGGCGGCGTCGTCGCGCATGGCCGCGGGCACCTCGTAGCAGCGGCCGCACACGCCGGGGCCGATCCAGGCGCGCAGGCCGGGACCGGCTCGGTCGGCCTCCGGACGCAGGGAGAGCAGCCGATCGACGGTCGCCTCCAGGACGCCCTCCAGCAGCCCGCGTCGCCCGGCGTGGGCCACGGCGGTCGCGCCGGTCGTCTCGTCGACGAGGACCACGGGGAGGCAGTCGGCCACCATGACGGCCAGCGGCCGGGACCCGTCGCGGCTCACGGCGGCGTCGGCCACGGGGGCCGGGGCACCGCCGCGCCCGGGCCCGTCCGCCCACACGACGTCGGCCGAGTGCACCTGGTCCAGATAGAGCGTGGCGCCCTCGGGGACCCCCATCACGCGCTCCAGGGCGCGACGGGCGGCGCTGACGCGAGCGAGCCCCTCGGCCTCGTCCGGCGGGACCACGTGCAGCGCGAGGTTGCCGGCGGCCACGGAGGTCCAGGCGACGTGCACGGCGCCCGTCGCGGTGCGGACGGTCTCGCGGTGCACGAAGGGGCCGGCGGGGACCCGTGTGGTCCCGGCCGGCCCCTCCGCGGCCGTCACTTGAGGAAGTCCGGGACGTCCAGGTCCGAGGACCCGGCGCCGAGGTCCGGCTCCACCACGGTGGGCAGGTCCTGCTGGCGGCGCGGCTGCTGCTCCTGCGGGGCCAGCGGCACGGTGCCGCGCACGGCGGGGCGCTCGGCCTGCTGCGGCGGGGCCGGGGCGGCCGGCTGCGGCTGGGCGGGGACGGGCTGCGGCTGCGCGGGGGCCGCGGCCCGCTGCGGGGCCGCCTGCTGCTGCACGGCCTGCGGGGCGGCCGGGGCGGAGGTGACGTCCACCTTGTCGAAGCCCGCGGCGATCACGGTCACGCGCACCTCGTCGCCGAGGGCGTCGTCGATGACCGCGCCGAAGATGATGTTGGCCTCCGGGTGGGCGACCTCCTGGACCAGTCGCGCGGCCTCGTTGATCTCGAAGAGGCCGAGGTCGGAGCCGCCCTGGATGGAGAGCAGCACACCGTACGCGCCGTCGATGGAGGCCTCGAGCAGCGGCGAGGCGATCGCCAGCTCGGCCGCCTTGACGGCGCGGTCCTCGCCCTGCGCGTGGCCGATGCCCATGAGCGCGGAGCCCGCGCCCTGCATCACGGACTTCACGTCCGCGAAGTCGAGGTTGATCAGGCCCGGGGTGGTGATCAGGTCGGTGATGCCCTGGACGCCGGAGAGGAGCACCTGGTCCGCCTGACGGAAGGCGTCCATGACCGAGACGTTGCGGTCCGAGATGGACAGCAGGCGGTCGTTCGGGATCACGATGAGGGTGTCGACCTCGTCCCGCAGGGCGTCGATGCCCGCCTCGGCGGAGCCGGCGCGACGGCGGCCCTCGAACGTGAACGGACGGGTCACGACGCCGATGGTCAGGGCGCCGAGCGAGCGCGCGATGCGGGCCACGACGGGCGCTCCGCCGGTGCCGGTGCCGCCGCCCTCGCCCGCGGTCACGAACACCATGTCCGCGCCCCGCAGGACCTCCTCGATCTCCTCCGCGTGGTCCTCGGCGGCCTGGCGGCCGACCTCGGGGTTCGCACCCGCGCCGAGTCCACGGGTGAGCTCGCGGCCCACGTCCAGCTTCACGTCCGCGTCCGACATCAGCAGCGCCTGGGCGTCCGTGTTGATGGCGATGAACTCCACGCCGCGGAGCCCCACCTCGATCATGCGGTTCACGGCGTTCACGCCGCCGCCGCCGATGCCGACGACCTTGATGACGGCCAGGTAGTTCTGGGGTGCAGCCACGGTGTTGGTTCCCTTTGTTCGAGATCTCGAGAGGTCAGCGCGAGGCACATCGCCCCGGTGATCGGCGGCCACCCGGGGTGGACACCTTCAAGCACAGCGTGAAGCGAGCCTCGCGCGCGTTCGGATCCACCGTACTGGGAGGCCCGCGTCACGCGCAAAAGAAAACGGCGTGTCCACGCGGAAAAGACGCCCTCAACATCAACTTTCACGTGAGACTCGAAGGACGAGCCTCCGCAGTGATGGCACCCCGACTCGCATGAGGCCCCGCGCCCCGACCTTCACCTTCACGTTCTACTGGAGACTCCTGTGGCCCCGGTTCAGCGCGTGATCGGCCGCGTGGGCACGGAGACGTCGATCTCGGCGACGCCGCCCGCCGCGGACCCGTGCCGCTCGTCCGCCAGGAACGCCTCGGCCACGGACCCCTTGAGGCCGGCGTCCTGCGCGTCGCCCCAGACCAGGGTCACCCCACCCTCGAGCGCCAGACGGACCTGGCCCGGGCCCCGGGAGTCGGCCGTCTCGACACGATCCGCCACGGCCTCCGGCAGGGCGGCCAGCACCTCGGCCACCTCGGCGCGCTCCTCCTGCGCCCGCTGCGCCAGCTCCTCCGAGAACGCGGGGAGGTCCTCGCCCTCGAGCCGTTCCTCCGGCACTCCCGTCAGGACGGTGCCGTCTGCGAGCAGCAGCTGCACACCGTCGTCGCCGTCCCGCCGGGCCCGCGTCTCATGCTCCCGGACCACGACCTCCAGGCCGGTGGGCAGGCGGGGAACGGTCTGGACCTCGGCCACTCCGGGCAGACCACCGACCAGCTCGCCCACACAGCCGGCGCCGACGCGGGACAGCGGCACGCCGTACACGGGCTCCAGGCGCTCCTGGACCTCGGCGGCGGAGACATGGCGGGTGCCGGTGACCTCGACGCGGTCCACCGCGAGCACGGGCGAGAAGAACACGACCCAGCCCAGGGCGGTCAGCACCGCGAGGACCGCGGCCGCCACACCCCAGCGCGTGGCGCGGCGCCGGCGCGCGGTGCGGCCCGGGAATCGGACCACGGTGGAGGCGTCGGCCCCGGCTGGTGCGACCGGCGGCGTCCCGCGGCCGAGCCTCACGGGTGGGCGACGCCGGGCGCCGCGTCCCGACCGAGCTCGGCCAGCAGGTCCGCACCCAAGGCGGTGACGTCCCCCGCGCCCATCGTCAGGACGACGTCGCCGGCCGTGGCGCCCGCCGCGAGCGAGCGCACCGCCTCGGCGCGGTCCTCGGCGACGACACGGTCCTCGGCGGCGCCCGTGGTGAGGCGGGAGGCGATGAGGGACGAGTCGACGCCGGGCATCGGCTCCTCCCGAGCCGCGTACACGGGCAGCACGCGCACCGCGTCCGCCCCGGAGAGGGCGGCGGCGAACTCGGCGGCGAAGTCCCGGGTGCGGGAGAACAGGTGGGGCTGGAACAGGACGTGCACGCGGGCGTCACCGGCCACGGCACGGCCGGCGGAGACCGCGGCGGCCACCTCCGTGGGATGGTGCGCGTAGTCGTCGAAGACCCGCACGCCGCGCGCGGCGCCACGGAACTCGAATCGGCGGGCCGTGCCCCGGAAGGCCTCGACGCCCCGCACGGCGGCCTCGAAGGCCATGCCCGCCCGGACGGCGGCCAGGACCACGGCGGCGGCGTTCAGCGCGTTGTGCCGGCCGGGCACCTGCAGGTGCAGGGTGCGCTCCGGCCCGTCCGCCATCCGGAACGTGGCGCGCTGGCCCACTCCGGTCTCGCCCGGCTCCACCGCGAGGTCGGTGACCAGCAGGTCCGGCACCACGCCGTCGCGGGGCGCCGTGCCGTAGGTCACGACGTCGGCGGCCGCGTTGTCACGGGCCCACGCGGCGAGCTCCGCCGCGCCGGCGTCGTCGAGGCAGGCCACGAGGACCCCGCCCTGGGCGGCGGCTGGCAGCCCGCCCGCGAAGTCCCGGAAGACCTGGTGCACCGCCTCCTCGGTCCCGTAGTGGTCCAGGTGGTCGGCCTCCACGGTCGTGACGATCCCGATCGTGCTCGGGTAGTTCACCAGGGTGCCGTCGGACTCGTCGGCCTCCGCGATGAACCACTCGCCCCGGCCCGCCCGGGCGTTGGTGCCGAGCCCGGCGACGGCGGCGCCGACGGCGAACGTGGGGTCCCAGCCGGCGTCGGAGAAGGCCATGGCGGCCATGGAGGACGTGGTGGTCTTCCCGTGCGTGCCGGCGACGGCCAGCACCCGGTGGCCGCGCATGGCCAGGGCGAGGCCCTCGGAACGGTGCAGCACGCGCAGTCCGCGTGCCACGGCGGCGTCGTGCTCCGGGTTGCCCGGCCCGGCGATCGAGGAGGCGATCACCGTGGTGACGTCCCGGCCGAGGTGCGCGGCGTCGTAGCCGACCGTGATCCGGGCGCCGCCCGCGGCGAGCTCGCGCATTACGGGCAGGTCCTTCGCGTCGGAGCCGGACACCGCGACGCCCTGCTCCTGGAGGATGCGGGCGACCCCCGACACGCCCACGCCGCCGATCCCCAGCAGGTGCACGCGGCCCAGGTCGGCGAAGCGGCCCTCGGCCGCGGGACGGGTGCTCTCGTCGCGGCTCATCGCCGGGCTCCTTCCTGGGCGGCCGAGCGCACGAGGCCGGCCATGGTGACGTCCGCGTCCCGGACGCCGAAGCGGGCGGCCGCCTCCCCCATGCGCGCCAGACGCTCGGGGTCGGTCGCCAGCGGGATCAGCTGACGCTGCACCCACGCGCGCCCGAAGGCGTCGTCGCGGACGAGCAGCGCACCCTCCGCCTCCACCACGGGGCGGGCGTTGAGCGCCTGCTCGCCGTTGCCGATGGGCAGGGGGACGTAGACGGCGGGCAGGCCGACCGCGGACACCTCGCAGACCGTGCCGGCGCCCGAGCGGGCGACGATCAGGTCGGCGGCGGCGTAGGCCTGCTCCATGCCCGCCAGGTACTCCCGCTGGACGTAGCCGTCCCGGACCAGGAGGCTGCCGTCGTCCTCGGTGAGGGCCTTGTCCCGCCCGGTCAGGTGGAAGACCTGCAGACCGGCGTCGAGGAGGTCGCCCAGCGCGGCGCGCACGGTGCGGTTCACGGCCAGCGCACCCGAGCTGCCGCCGGTCACCACGACGGTGGTCCGGTCCGGGTCGAGGCCGAGGGCCTCACGGGCGGCACGGCCGGCGGCCGCCCGGTCCAGGCCGGAGATCTCGGGGCGCATCGGCATGCCCACCCAGCGGGCGCCGCGGAGGCGGGTGTCCGGCAGGGCGGTGCCGACGTGCGTGGCCCGCAGGGCGCCGATGCGGTTGGCCAGGCCGGGGCGGGCGTTGGCCTCGTGGACCACCACGGGCACACCGGCCCGGAACGCGGCGAGGTACACGGGGGTGGCGACGTAGCCGCCCACGCCCACGACGACGTCGGCGCGCCGGTCCCGCAGGATCCGGGCCGCCGTGGCGACCGCGGCGCGCATGCGGGCCGGGAAGCGGACGACGTCCATCGACGGGCGGCGCGGCATCGGGACCCGGTCGATCAGGTCGAGCTCGTAGCCCGCCTCGGGGACGAGACGCGTCTCCATGCCGGAGGCGGTGCCGACCATGGTGCACTCGACGGGGCCGCCGCCGTCATCCTCCAGGGCGCGGGCGATCGCGAGCATCGGGGAGATGTGGCCGGCGGTGCCGCCGCCGGCCAGCACCACCCGCAGGGGTCCGGAGGGATGAGAGGTCTGCGTCATCGGGGCTCCTGGAGGACGGGGGTGGGGATCACGGGGAGGGGGTCGGTGTCCGGCTCCTCCGCCTGCGGGCGGGCGTCCGGCTGCGCGGCACGGCGACGCTCGTGGCGGGCGAAGGCCAGCACGATGCCGACCGCGCTCAAGGACAGGGTGAGCGCGGAACCACCATAGGAGATGAAGGGCAGCGGGACGCCCACCACGGGGATGATCCCGGAGACCATCGCGATGTTGACGGACGCCTGGCCCACCAGCCAGGCCAGGATCCCCCACGTGGACAGGCGGATGAACGTGGACGTGGTCCCGGCGGCGACGCGGTAGATGCCGATCGCCAGGCCGAGGTAGGCCAGCAGCACCACCAGCGTGCCCACGAGCCCGAGCTCCTCGCCGAGGATGGTGAAGATGAAGTCGTTCTCGGCCTCCGGGATGTAGCTCCACTTCTGGCGGGACTGGCCGAGGCCCGCGCCCCACCAGCCGCCCGAGGCCAGGGCGTACATCCCGTGCGCCGGCTGGAAGCAGGGGTCGGTGGCGTCGGAGCAGTCCCCCAGCCAGGCCTGCACCCGGACCATGCGGTGCGGGGCGAGGAGGGTCAGGGCCAGGATGCTCAGCACGCTCAGCGCCAGGAAGGTGAGGAAGACCCCCCAGTGGGTGCCGGCCACGTACAGCACCGTGGCCAGCACGAGCGCGAGGATGATCGCGGTCCCGAGGTCGCTGCCCGCCATCACCAGGACCAGCAGCAACAGGCCGCCGGGCAGCACCGGGATCAGCGCGTGCCGCACCTGGGTGACAAGGCGGTGCTTGCGCTCCAGGACCGCCGCCGCCCACAGGGCCAGGGCGAGCTTGGCGGCCTCGGAGGGCTGCATCCGGAACCCGCCGATGCCGAGCCAGTTGCGATTGCCGCCCACGGTGACCCCGAGCGGGGAAAACGCGACCAGCGCGAGCAGGATCACGGCCACGCCGAACGCCGGCCAGGCGAGCGCCTTGAAGACGCGCACCGGCAGGCGCGAGAACACGAGCAGGGCCGCCACGCCCGCCACCGCCCAGGCGGTCTGGCGCAGGAACAGAGCGTACGAGCCGCCGCCGGTGCCGATCGCCTCGACGGAGGACGAGGAGAGCACCATCACGAGGCCCAGCACCGTGAGCAGGGCGGTGCAGCCGCTGATGAGCAGGACCGACAGGTCGAGGGCGCGGCGACCCTCGAGGACCCGCCACATCCGGCGCAGGAGCCGCTCCCGGTGCTCGGGGGCGTCGTCGTCCGCGCCGGAGCGCACCGGGCGGAGCTCGATCGGGGACATGGCCCTCCTCACGGGGGAAGCGAGACGGTCGGGTGGGCGGCGGGTCAGTCGGCGTCGGGCGCGGCGTCGTCGTGCACGTCCCAGCCGTGCTCGCGCATCAGCCCGGCGACGGCCTCGATGAACGCCTCGCCGCGGGCCGCGTAGGAGCGGAACTGGTCCATCGACGCCGCGGCGGGCGCCATGAGCACGGTGTCGCCGGGGCGGGCCAGGCCGTCGGCCACGCGCACCGCCTCGGCCATCACGGCCGCACCGTCGGCGGGGCCGGTGCCGTCGGCCGCGGTGAGGGGGGCGTGGACGGGGACCTCGGGGGCGTGCGCGGCCAGGGCCGCGCGCAGGGCCGAGGTGTCCCTGCCCAGGAGCACCACCGCGCGGAGCCGGTCGGCGTGCGCGGCCACCAGCTCGTGATAGGTCACGCCCTTGGGCAGGCCGCCGGCCAGCCACACCACGGAGCTGAACGCCGCCAGCGACGCGTCCGCGGCGTGCGGGTTCGTCGCCTTGGAGTCGTTGACCCACATGACGTCGCGGGAGGTGGCCACGAGCTGGATGCGGTGCTCGCCGCGGTCGTAGGCGCGCAGGCCCTCGGCCACGGCCGCGGGGCTCACCCCGACGGCCCGGGTCAGCGCCGCCGCGGCGGCCGCGTTGGCCATGGTGTGGCGCGGCGCCACCGGGCCCAGGTCGGCGCGCTCGGCCAGGGCGATCGCCTCGTGACGCCGGTTGTCCAGGAACGCACGGTCCACGAGGATCCCGTCCACGACGCCGATGTCGGACAGGCCCGGGGTGTCCGTGGTGAAGCCGATCGCGCGGCAGCCCTCCTGGACGTCCGCGCGTTCCACGAGGGTGCGGGTCAGCGGGTCCTGCTCGTTGAACACGCAGGCCACCCGCGTGTTCGCATACACCTTGCCCTTGGCGGCGGCGTACTCGTCCATCGAGCCGTGCCAGTCCACGTGGTCCTCGGCCAGGTTCAGCACCGCCGATGACGCCGGCGCCAGTCCGTGCGTCCAGTGCAGCTGGAAGCTGGAGAGCTCGAGGGCGAGCACGTCGAAGCCCTCCGGGTCGCGGATCGCGTCGAGCACGGGGGTGCCGACGTTGCCGCAGGCCACCGCCCGACGGCCGTCCGCCCGCAGGATGGCCTCGACCATCGTCACGGTGGTCGTCTTGCCGTTCGTGCCCGTCAGGCACACCCAGTCGGCGGTCTTCCGGCCGGCGCGCTCGCGCAGCCGCCAGGCCAGCTCGACGTCGGACCAGATCGGCAGGCCCGCCGCGTGGGCGGCCATCAGCAGCGGCTGGTCCGGACGCCAGCCCGGGGAGGTCACGACGAGGTCCGCGGCGGCGCCGTCGACCTCGGGCAGCGCCTGCGTGGCCGCCCGGTCGAGCAGGACCTCGCGGACCCCCACGATCCGCAGGGTCTCGGCGCGCGCCCGGTTCTCGGGGCCGTCGTCGCCGTCCACCACCACGACGGCGGCGCCCAGCTCGGCCAGGGTGTCGGCCACGGAGAAGCCGGTGACGCCCAGGCCCGTGACGACGACGCGCAGGCCGGCCCACCCCGGGGCGTCCCAGGACGTGAGGTCGGCGGTGCGGGCGGTGTCGGCGCGGGGCCGGCGCACCGGTGCGGGCGCGGCGTCGGACGCGGGGCCGGTCACGGGGTCACCCCCGCGAGGCCGCCCTGGCGGATGAGCCAGTCGCCGTAGAAGATCGCGAGCCCCACGGTGACGCACATCAGGGACAGCAGCCAGAAGCGGACCACGACGGTCACCTCGGCCCAGCCCTTGAGCTCGAAGTGGTGCTGCAGCGGCGCCATGAGGAACACGCGCTTGCCGCCGGAGACCTTGAACCAGCCCACCTGGATGATGACGGAGAGGGTGATCGCGACCATGAGGCCGGCCAGCACGGCCACCAGGATCTCGGTGCGCGTGAAGATCGCGAAGCCGGCCAGGGCGCCGCCCAGGCCCAGGGAGCCGGTGTCCCCCATGAAGATCTTGGCCGGGGAGGTGTTCCACCAGAGGAAGCCCAGCAGGCTGCCCGTGAGGATCGCCGCGAGCAGGGCGAGGTCCATGGGGTCGCGGACCTCGTAGCAGCCGCGTGTGCCCTCGAGCGCGCACGACTGGCTCGCCTGGAAGAGCGACATCAGGACGTAGGCGCCCGTGATCATGGCGGTGGCGCCCGTGGCGAGCCCGTCGAGGCCGTCCGTGAGGTTCACGGCGTTCGTGGTGGCGGTGGTGATGAGGTTCGACCAGATCACGAACAGGATGACGCCGATCGCGGGTCCGGCGAAGGCCAGGTCGAGCCACGGGACGTCCCGGGCGAAGGAGATCGCCGTCGAGGCGGGGGTCAGGCCCCGCTCGTCCGGGAAGTTCAGGGCGAGGACGGCGAAGGCGGTGCCGATCAGGGCCTGGAGGATGATCTTGCCGCGCGGCGTCAGGCCGAGCGAGCGCTGCTTCGTGATCTTCGTGAAGTCGTCCACGAACCCGACGAAGGCCATGCCCACGGTGAGCAGCAACAGGATGAGGCCGGAGGCCGTGGGCCCGCCGAAGTCGACGCCGAGCACCGCGAGCAGCCCGTGGGTGATCAGATACGCCAGCACGAGGGACCCGATGATGACCGCGCCGCCCATCGTGGGCGTGCCGCGCTTGGTCTTGTGGGTGGTCGGGCCGTCGTCGCGGACGAACTGGCCGTATCCGCGCTTGACGAGGAACCGGATGAACAGCGGGGTGCCGGCGGCCGAGAGGACCAGGCCGAGCACGCCGCCGATGAGCAGTCCGATCACGGTCGGGACTCCTTCGGGGAGGCGGAGGGGGCGGCGACGGCGTCGGCCGTGGCGAGGCGCTCGCCGAGGGCCGCGAGCCCGACGCCGTTGGAGGACTTGACGAGGACGAGGTCGCCGGGGCGCAGGTGCTCGGCGAGGAACGCCTCGGCCTGCGCGGCGTCGTCGACGAAGTGCGCCTCCTCGCCCCAGCTGCCCTCGTTGAGGGCGCCGATGTAGAGCGGCCGGGCCCCGGCGCCCACCACCAGCAGCTGGGCGATGTTCAGGCGCACCACGGACTCGCCCACGAGGGTGTGCTCACGGACGCGGGCATCGCCGAGTTCGAGCATCTCCCCCAGGACGGCCCAGGTGCGGCGGCCGCTGGAGCGGCCGAGGGTGGCCAGCGTCCGCAGCGCGGCGCGCATGGACTCGGGGTTGGCGTTGTACGCGTCGTTGATGATCGTGACGCCGTCCGCGCGGTCGGTGCGCTCCATCCGGAAGCGGCTGGCGGGCCCGAGCCCGTCGAGACCACGGGCGATCTCGGCCGGGTCCATGCCGGCGGCGTGGGCGGCCGCCGCGGCGGCCAGCACGTTGTGCACGTGGTGCAGGCCGGTCAGTCCGGAGGCGACCGGATGCCGCACGGCGGCCTCATCCGTCCCGACCTGCAGGTCGAACACGGGGCGCTCCTGGTCGTCGGCTCGCACGTCCCGTGCGGCGACGAGGCCCGACGCACGGCCGGCGGCCACGTCCTCGGCCGCGCGGGCGACGCCCCGCTCGTCCGCGGTGAACCAGGTGATCGGGGCGGCGGTCCGCGCCGCCATGCCGGCGACACGCTCGTCGTCGAGGTTGAGGACGGCGACGCCGTCGGGGCCGAGGGCCTCCACGAGCTCGCCCTTGGTGCGCGCGATGTTCGCCACGCCGCCGAAGCTGCCCGCGTGGGCGGTGCCCACCATGAGCACGACGCCGATGTCCGGGCGCACGATGTCGCAGAGGTACGCGATGTTGCCGACGTGGTCCGCGCCCATCTCGACCACGAGGAAGCGCGTGTCCAGCTCCGCCCGGAACACCGTGAGCGGCACGCCGACCTCGCCGTTGTACGAGCCGACCGGTGCGACGGTGGGGCCCTGGGTGGCCAGCAGCGCGGCGAGCAGGTCCTTCGTGGTGGTCTTGCCGGCCGAGCCGGTGATGCCGATGACGGTGGTCGGGGAGTGCTCCCGGACGCGGCGCACGATCTCGCGGGCGAGCGCGCCCATCGCGAGCACGGCGTCCTCCACGATGATCGCCGGGTGCGCGGCGCCGTCGGGGGCGTGCGTGGCGCGCTCGGCGAGCACGGCGGCGGCGCCGGCGCCCAGCGCGGCGTCGATGAAGTCGTGGCCGTCGGCGCGCTCCCCCGGCTTCGCCAGGTAGAGCGTGCCCTCGGCGGTGACCTCCCGCGAGTCGGGGGTGGCGTGCACCAGCACGGTGGCGGGGTCGAGGGTGGCCGAGAGGGTGCCGGACACGGCCTCGGCGATCTGGGCTGCGGTGAGAGCGATCATGACTCGATGACCTTACCCTCGCGGGCTGGGCCGGAGCCCGAGGCGGAGACCACAGCGGCACCGGCGGCCAGGGCCTCGCGCAGGGCCACCCGGTCGTCCAGCGGGACGAGCTCGCCGTCGTAGTCCATCGTGGTCTCGTGCCCGCGGCCGGCCAGGAGGATGCCGTCCTGCGGCCCCGCCAGCTCCACGGCGCGGCGGATGGCCGCGGCGCGGTCGGCCACCTCCTCGATCACGACCGTGCGGCCCTCCTCCCGCGCGATGCGGTCGGCCTCGGCGCGGGCGCCGGCGAGGATGTGGGCACGGATCGGGGCCGGGTCCTCCGAGTGGGGGGTGTCGTCGGTGACGATCACCACATCCGCCGCCCGGGCCGCGATCGCGCCCATCACGGGCCGCTTGTCACGGTCACGGTCACCGGCGGAGCCGAACACGATCAGGGTGCGGCCGCGCGTCCCGGCCGCCGCCCGGGCGTCAGCGAGGGAGCGCAGCGCCTGGACCATGCCGTCCGGGTTGTGCGCGAAGTCGACGACGGCGTCCGGCTCGCGGCCCACGACCTCCATCCGCCCCGGGACGGCGGCGGCCAGGGGGCCCTCGCCCGCGGGCACGTCCAGGACGGCGGCGAGCGTGTCCAGGTGCTCCTCCCCCACGGCGTGCAGCACGAGCAGGACCGCGAGGGCCGCGTTGGCCACGTTGAAGCGGCCCGGCAGACCGACGGAGGCCCGCAGCTCCCGGCCCGTGGCCGCGTGGCGCAGCGTGAAGCGGTGGCCGAGGCCGTCCGGCGCGAGCTCGGCGACCTCCCAGTCCGCCCGGAGGCCGGGGTCGTGGTCGGCCAGGGCGCCCGGCGTCGGCGCGGCCGGCCCGAGGGCGAGCGTGGTGACGGGAGCGTCGGCGGCCCGGGCCATGGCGACGCCCCAGCGGGGCCCCTCGCCGCCGTCGAGCGTGATGACGGCGTGGTCGGTGCGGGCGGGGTCGAACAGACCGGCCTTGGCCGCGAAGTACTCCTGCATCGAGCCGTGCATGTCCAGGTGGTCCTGGGTCAGGTTGGTGAACCCGGCCACCGCGTAGCGCAGGCCGGCGATCCGCTGGTACGCCACGGCGTGGGAGGAGACCTCCATGACGGCGGTGTCCACCTCCTCCTCGCGCATGAGCGCCATGAGGGCGTGCAGCTGGGTGGCCTCGGGCGTGGTGAGCGTGGAGGGGACCTCCCGCTCCCCCGCGCGGATCAGGATCGTGCCCACGATGCCCGACCGGCGCCCCAGGGCCTCGAGCAGGGCGGCGGCGAGGAAGCTCGTGGTGGTCTTGCCGTTGGTGCCGGTCACGCCGAGCAGGCGCGGGCCGGCGTCGCCCCCGCCGCCGTAGACGCGGGCCGCCACGGTGCCGGCGGCGGTGCGCACGGCGTCGACCTCGAGCACCGGGACGTCGACCAGGCCCTGCTCCGCCAGGAGCGCGCGGCCCGCCGCGTCCGTCAGGACGCCGACGGCGCCGGCCTCCAGCGCCGTGGCCGCGAACGCCGCGCCGTGGGCGCGCGCCCCCGGGACGGCGACGTAGAGGTCGCCCGGGCGCACGACACGCGAGTCGAGGCTGACCCCCGTGACGCCGTCGGCCGGGGCCGCGCCGTGGACGTGGGCCGCGATCCCCGCCCCGGCCAGCGCCTGTGCGAGGGCGGGCCAGGGCGTGGCGGGGGTGTGGGAGGGCCGGAAGGCGGCGTCCTGCTGGGCCGGGGTCAGCGGAGCAGGGGGGTCACTCGGGGTGGTCATGGGGGTGCTCCTGGGGTGCTCGGGGCCGGAGGCGTGGGTCACCACGGCCGGTCCTGTGGATCGTCCACGAAGACGCGGTAGTCGTTCGGCTCGGCTCCGGTGGCGGGCACGTCCGCCTGGCGGAGCATGTACTCCATGATCGTGGCGGCCGCGATGGACACGTCCCGGGAGCCCTGCTTCGACGGCGGCCGATGCATGGACACGGACACCACGAAGCGGGGGTCGTCGAGCGGGGCGACGGCGGTGAAGCCGAGGTTGTAGCCGTCGTACGTGCCGGTGTCGCTCGCGGCCTCGGCGGTGGAGGACTTGCCGCCCACGCGATACCCGGGGATCGCGGCGGCCTTGCTGGTGCCCTGCGTCACGACGGTCTCCATCATGCGGAGCATCTGCGCCGCCGTCTCCTCGGAGACCACGCGGTGGGGCTCCGCGGACGACTCCCAGCGCTTCTCCGCGGCGTCGCCGTCCACCGTGGCGTCGATCAGCCGGGCCGGGATCAGCACGCCGCCGTTGGCGAGGGCCTGGTACATCTGGGCGGTGTGCAGGGTGGTCTGGGTGTAGCCCTGGCCGAAGGCCGTGGTCAGGCGCTGGCGGCCGTCCCACTGTTCGGGCGGGACGAGGACGCTGCCCGCCTGCTGCGGCAGGCCGAGGTCGATGGGCTGGCCGACCCCGAAGGAGCGCATGTACTCGTAGCGCTGCTCGTCCGTGATCTTCTCGGCGATCTGCACCGTGCCCGTGTTGTAGGAGCGCGCGTAGATGCCTGCCACGGTCATGTCGAACGTCGGGTGCGGGGAGAAGTCCCGGATGGTCTGCCCGTCGAAGTCCTGGCTGCTGGGGACGGTGAAGCCGTCCGTGGCGGTGACCTTCCCGGCGTCGACGGCGGCCGCGATCGGCAGCGCCTTGCCCGTGGAGCCCGGCTCGTACGGGGTGCTCATCACGGTGGAGGTGCGGAAGTTCCCCTCGGTGGCGTCGGGGTCGGCGGGGTCCACCGTGGTGGAGTCCGCCATGACGATCACGTCGCCCGTCTTCACGTCCATCACGACGGCGTTCGCCCACTCCGCGTCGTACTCGGCGGCGAGGGCGCCGAGGGTCTCCTGCGCGAACCACTGGGCGTCCTTGTCCACGGTCAGGCGCAGGTCGGCGCCGTCCACGGCCGGAACCTCCTCGAGCGGGGCGTTGGGGATGCGGATGCCGTCCGCGCCCACCTCGAACGTGCGGGTGCCCGGGGTGCCGGTCATGACGTCGTCCTGGCTGAGCTCGAGGCCCTCGAGGGCGGTGCCGTCGCCACCCATGAAGCCGATGATGCTGCCGGCGACCGACCCGTTCGGGTAGGTGCGGCGGTCCACCGCCTCGGAGAGCAGGCCCGGCACGTTGAGCGCCATGGCCTTGTCCCGCACCTCCGGGGTCACGGAGCGACGCACCACGGCGTACGGGCGGGAGCCGATGGTGGCCTCGCGCACCTCCTCCTCCGACATGCCGAGCACCTCGGCCAGGCTGGCCAGGCGGGAGTCCACGTCCACCAGCACGGTCTCCCGGGCCTCGCGGTCCCATTCGTTGAAGTCCTTGACGAGGCGCTGGTCCACGACGATGTCGTAGCGGCGCACGCTGGCGGCCAGCACGTCGCCGTCGCGGTCCAGGATGGACCCGCGCTGCGGCAGGGTCTCCTGGTGGGTCAGGCGCTGGTCCATGGCCGCCGCGGCCTGCCCCGTGGGGTCGATGCCCTGCACGTAGACGAGCCGCAGTGCGAGCCCGCCGAGCAGGACGAAGACGAGCAGGAGAAGGATGCGGGTGCGCACGGCGGGGTGCCCGGGAGCGGGCCCGACCGTCGATCCGCCGCGGGGAAGGTGCGAGGCGGGACGGTCGATCAACGGTCGGCGGCGTCCTGGTCGGGGGCGGCGGAGGCGTCCTCGCCGCCGAGGGTGCGCGGTCCCTCGATCTCGTCCTGGCCGTCGTCGGACGCCCCCTGGCGGACCGCGTCCGCGTCCGCCGGCGGCGCGACGTAGGTGGCGGAGACGTCGCCGTCCTGGGCCGCCTGGGCCTCGCCGCTGAACTCGCCCGTGCCCGCGTCCACGGAGGCGGTGCCGGCGGGGGCGACCATCCCGAGGGCGTCGGCGCGCGCGGCCAGGTTCTGCGGCGCCTCGAGGTGGCCCACCTGTTCGGCCAGCCGCTCATTGGTCTCGGTGACGGCCTGCTGCTCCTGGCGCAGGTCGAGGAGGGCGTACTGCCGGTTGGACATGGTGATGTTCATGACGAGCACCGCCGCGAGCGCGGCGAGCACCACGAGGACGCACAGCACGGTCACCCCGGAGCGGGATCGGGGCAGCGGGGCGGGCACCACCGAGAGCGGCGTGCGCTCCTGCGGAGCCGGCCGCGCGGGGGCGACGGGGGTCGACCCGGGGCGCAGCGACTCTGCGATCCGTGCGTGTGCGGCCATGCTCATCTCCTCGTGCAGCGTCATGCCGTGGTCCTGGACGTCCTGATCTTCTCAACCGCACGCACTTTCGCGGAGGAGGCGCGACGGTTCTCTGAGATTTCTTCTTCGGTGGGCTTCTCGGTGCCGCGGGTGAGCACCCGCACCACGGGTTCGTGCTCCTCCAGCACCACCGGGAACCCCGGGGGCGCCGTGGACGTGGCCCACGCGCTCAGATGCCGCTTCGTGATGCGGTCCTCGAGGGAGTGGTAGCTCATCACCACGAGGCGGCCGCCCACGTGGAGGGCGTCGAGGATGGCGGGCACGGCGGCGTCGAGGATGTCGAGCTCCTCGTTCACGGCGATGCGCAGGGCCTGGAAGGTGCGCTTGGCCGGGTGCCCGCCGGTGGCCCCCGCGGCGACGGGGACGGCCGAGCGGATCACCTCGACGAGGCGGCCGGTGGTCTCGATGGGGGCCTCGGCGCGGGCCCGGACGATGGCCCGTGCGATGGGGCCGGCGAAGCGCTCCTCACCGTCGCGACGGATGATCCGGCGCAGCTCCTGCTCGTCCAGCTCCGCCACGAGCGTCGCGGCGGAGCGCTCGGCGGTGTCGTCCATGCGCATGTCCAGCGGAGCGTCGTAGGAGTAGGCGAAGCCACGCTCCCGGTCGTCCAGCTGGTAGGAGGACACGCCGAGGTCGTAGAGCGCGGCGTCGACCTTCGTGACGCCCGCGGCGGCCATGGCCTCGGGCACCCGGTCGTAGGTGCCGTGGAAGGGGATCAGACGGTCGGCGAGGGGGCCGAGGCGCTCGGCGGCCATGGCCTGGGCGTGGGCGTCGCGGTCGATGCCGATGACGCGCAGCTGGGGGAACCGGGCCAGCAGGGCCTCGGTGTGCCCGCCCATGCCCAGCGTGCCGTCGACGGCGACGGGCGTGCGGCCGGCCTCGAGCGCGGCCTGGACGGCGGGGGCGAGGAGGTCGACGACGCGGTCCCGCATCACGGGCAGGTGGCGGTCCTCGGGGCGCGGCTGGCCTGCGTCCACTCTCGACCTCCTGCTCACATCGCGGTCCTGGCGGACCTCGGGCGGGATCCCCATCCGTCCGCCGCCGCGCCTGGCCCAGGGGAAGACGGGTCAGGTGCGGCGGCGTCGGCTGGAGGTCGCGCTCGAGGTCGGGTGGTCACGGTCAGAAGACGCCGGGCAGGACGTCCTCGTCGGTCTCGGAGAAGGCGGCTTCCTGCTCGGCGAGGTAGGTGTTCCAGGACTCCGAGTCCCAGATCTCCACCCGCGTCCCCGCGCCGATCACGGTCACGTCCCGGTCCAGCCCCGCGTACTGCCGCAGCGGCGCCGGCACGGTCACCCGACCCTGCTTGTCCGGGACCTCGTCCGACGCCCCCGAGAGGAAGACGCGGATGTAGTCACGGGCCTGGCGGGAGGACAGTGGAGCCGACCTCATCTGCTCGTGGACCCGCTCGAACTCACGAGCGCTGAACACGTAGATGCAGCGCTCCTGACCCCGGGTCAGGACCAGCCCCTCCGCCAGCTCCTCGCGGAACTTGGCGGGGAGGATCAGCCGGGACTTCTCGTCGAGCCGGGGGGTGTACGTGCCCAAGAACACGGCACACCCCCTGGCTCGTCGAGCGGTCCCTCCCGACCAAGGTCGGGACCCATGCTCTCTCCTTTCCTCCACATTACCCCACTTCCCTCCACCATCAACCCAGGAACGCGGGTCCCGGCGCCACGGGCGTGTCGAGGCTTCCGGGTCCGGCACGCCATCCCGCGGGTCCCGGGGCCGGCGTCGCCGTGGAGGGAAGTGGAGGACCGGTGGGCCCCCGGCGGAGGGCCGCGGCGACGACGGGGCCTCGGGCAGCGCAAAGGCCCCGATCCGGAGCGGATCGGGGCCTGGAGTGGAGGAGGGTGGGGGCCCGGCGGGCCAGGCGCTCAGTCGCCTCGGGCCCGCCGCTCGTCCCAGCGCCGCTCGAGGCGGCCCATGAAGTCGCCGCCCCCCTGCCGTCGCGGTGCGCCCGACCGTCGGGCCACCGGGCCCGAGGCCCCGGAGGCGACGGCGCGCGGCCGCGTGGTCAGCAGGAAGATGCCGGCCCCGATGACGACGACGCCGAGCACGCCCAGGAGGATCGCGTGGTGGGCGACCCCGAGGACCACGACGAGCAGCCCGACCACGGCGAGGACGGCCCCGGCCACGACGCGACCCACGGGCAGCCGATGCCGCCCCGTGTCCGCCATCTGGGTGGCCAGCCGGGGGTCCTCGGTGCGCAGCTGCTGCTCCAGCTGGTCCAGCATCCGCTGCTCATGCTCTGAGAGGGGCATGGCGACTCCTTCGAACGCGGCCTCCGACACCTCCGGGACCGGGAGGGGACGCCCGCGCGTCCGACTTGCCCTCCAGGATAGGACCTGCCGCCCCACCCCAGCCAGGTGGCGACGTCGCCGGCCCCGGAACCCCTCACTCCCGGTCCGGGCCTCCGGGGCCCGGCCGCGGCGCGTCCCGGCGGGCGTCGGCGCGGGCCTCGCGGCGACCCAGCAGCGACGCCGGCCGCACGGCCGCCGTCGGGAAGCGCCGGGCGACGGCGTCCAGGGCGGCCTCGGCACCGGCCCAGTCGCCCGCCTCCGACGCCTCGCCCTCCGTCCCCCAGGCGGGACCGCCGAAGAGCGCCTCCTGGGCCGGGGGCTGATCGGCCTCGTCCCCGAGGCGCTCGGCGCGCACGCCCACGAGCCGGACCGGATGCGGCCGTTCGGCGTGCAGCTCGCGGACGAGCCGCCGCGCCGGGCCGAGGAGGTCGTGGCCCGTGGCGGTCGGCCGGGCGAGGCGGGCGGTGCGGCTGCGGACCGACCCGTCCGGCGCCTTGAGGCGGACTGTGACCGCGCCGGCGGTGACCTGCTCCGCACGCAGCCGGGCCGCGACCCGGTGGCACAGGCGCAGGACCTCCGGGTCGACGCCCGCGACGTCGACGGGGTCGACGTCGAAGGTGTGGTCCGCGCCGATGCTGCGGGCCGCCGGGCGCGGGGCGACGGGGCGCGGGTCGATGCCCCGGGCGAGCGACGCCCACTCCCGGCCGGCGGCCCCGAACGATGCCTCCAGCCGCGCGGGGTCCACCCGGGCGAGGTCGCCGATGGTCGCCACCCCCCGCCGGGCGAGCCGCTCGGCCGCCTTGGGGCCCACGCCCCACAGCCGGCCCACGGGCAGCGGATGGAGGAAGTCCAGGGTGCGCTCCGGCGGCACGATCAGCAGGCCGTCGGGCTTGGCCGCGGTGGACGCCGTCTTGGCCACGAACTTCACGGCCGATCCGCCCACGGTGCACGGCAGCCCCAGCGCGGAGCGGACGCGCTCCCGGATCAGGTGGCCGATGTGCTCGGGCGGGCCGAGCCGGCGGCGGGCGCCGGCGACGTCGAGGAACGCCTCGTCCACGCTGAGCTGCTCCATCACGGGGGTCACGTCCGCGAGCACGGCCATCACCTCGGCGGAGACGGCCCGGTAGAGCTGCTGGCGCGGCGGGATGACCACGAGGGGCGGGCACAGGGCGCGGGCGTGCGCCAGGGGCATCGCCGAGCGGACCCCGTAGGCCCGCGCCGCGTACGAGGCGGAGAGCACCACGGACCGGCCGCTCGGGGCGGCGACGGCGGCGGGACGCCCCTCGAGGTCGGGCCGTTCGCGCAGCTCGACGGACAGGAAGAACGCGTCCATGTCCACGTGCAGGATCGTCGCCTCCTCGCGGGGTGCAGCGGGCGCGGTCTCGGACATGGACCGAGCCTATCCGGGACCGGCGATCCGTCGCGCGGCGCGGCTAGGTGTAGGAGGGCATGACGTTGTTGACACGCACCGGGGCCAACGAGGCCGGA